>DATJPW010000078.1:0-4949 GCA_035506215.1 Desulfomonilaceae bacterium | reverse complement strand
GACCTTGCCAACAAAATTTTCTATTTTCAGACGTACGAGAATCCGGATCTGCGCAAAGTTGACCTACGCAAGTTGGACTTTGCCGCCGACAAAGTGAAGTTCATCCAAATGTACGGTGATACTCAATCGGTGAAAGATGTGACGAACACGGCCAAGTGATCGATGGCCCTTAATCATGCACCAACGCAATGGAGCGAGGGTTCCGCCTCATTGAAGAGGGAACAAAGGTGGACTGGACTGCATTTTTTTCAGTCTTGGGAGCTGCGGCCGCAACTGTTATAGGGCTTCTCTTTGTCGCTGTGCAACTGAGCGCGGAGAAAATTGTGGGTGACCAGAGCGATCGCTGGTGGGCCATCGCTTTCTCCACCTTTTACTTGTTTCTTACAGTCTTTTTCGTGTCACTCTCGTATCTGAGCCCTGCCCTCAAATCTCACGGGCGAGCGCTCTGGACTCTAATTCTTGTGGCAATTTATATTTTTCGTATGGGGCAAACCTCGCTGCTGATATGGCACGGCATGTTCCGTAGGCGAGGAGAGCGGCTTTGGGAAACCTTCTGGAATTTGGCAGCTCCCCTCATTATTTACCTTCTTCTCGGGTATCATGGTTTGAGGGCTTTTCTTGGTGACCCTCGGGACAATCTGGATGAACAAGTTGCGTTGCTGCTCGCCATTTTGTTCGGCTTAGCATTGAGGAACTCCTGGCACCTCGTGGTGGAGGGTGTGTTCCGAAGAAGGAAGTAAGGTTTTGTTTTTGATTCTAGCTGAGATTGACAAAAAGAACCATGTAATACGAGGCAATTCATTTGATGTTCCGCGACCGCGAAGCCGGTCTTGGATCGATAGGAATCGCAATAGTGAAGTAATTGAGATGTTAGAGGCGCAATCACCTGTGCTGGTAAGCCACGATAGGAGGCAGTAGAAAAGGGAGCAAAGCAGGTTTTCTTGAACTTTGTTGGTGTGGAGGTAAGGATGGAGGGGTTATGGATGAGAAGGTTTATGGGACTTGCCTTTATAGCGGTGGTGTGTCTCTTGGTCTCACCAGTGAATGCCTGGGAGTTCTCGATGTTCGGGACATTCAAATGGCAGTTTTACCGATTTTCTCAATTAGGGGCCGACGGCTTTTTCGGACCATTCGATCAGGATAATAGTACCGTAAGCGCCACGGTCAACCTCGCCGCTCGCAATGGGTGGCTCGGACACGAGATCACAGGGGATAATCTCGCTTCAGGATCAGGTGCAGCCGCCAATTACATTTACTCGACATTTTACCCCAAGGTGAAGGTAAATGAGGCTCTTTCACTTGAGGGAAGCTACAGAATTGGAAGCTGGGCAAACCCATTTCCCGACACCTCCCTCGGTCAGCTTAACTTCTCCAGGTACCTGAACAGTGAGGCTTACGGAAGAGATCGGTCATTTTCTCCCGGTTATTGGAACACTCTATTTGTAACAACCCAGCTACCGTGGGGAGAGATGATTATCGGGAAAATGGCTCTCCCTTTCGGACTAGGCTTTTTTCTCGATGGATCGGACGAGACTACGGCAGAGGGGGTGACTGTCATTGCTCCTTTTGGGCCGTATGCCATCGGTCTGTACTACTATCCCTGGCGACGAGGTCAGTTTGTGAATTATCCGCTCATAACGGACCTGAACAACGCAATGCAACCCGATGTAGGCGGCTTTATCTTGTATAATTCAGGTAATGTCAGCGGTGCAGTCTTATGCGAATATTGGAACATGCACTGGGGAGCCGAATCGCAGCTTCTCCAGAACAGTGCTCCATTTGATCCGTTTAACCCCGGCAGGATAAATTTCCGGGCTACGGACATTACGGTGCTTTTTGGCGCAGGAGATTTTAAGTACTTCAACGGGCGGTTCTTTTTTAACAGTGAAGTGGCATTTTGGCAGCAGACCACCAGAATTAATCGTGACGAATCAAATGTGTTGTTACCTCAAACCACATACTGGGAGTTCTGGGGCGGCATGATGGAGGTCGGGGCCATATGCGGCCCTGCCAAGGTCAGTTTCCTTTGGGCATATTATCCAGGTTTTGATCGACGTGCGGGCCAACTCATCGACCGACAACCTACAGTTCCACCCCAGTTTATGGACGGCGGTGTAAGCGCGTACAAGCCTTATAGTCTGTTGCTGGCATATGACTACGGATCGGGGAACAATTCCATAACTTACAGCTCCAGTCATGGTTTCATGACGGACGCCAGTTCTTACGGTGTTCGATTGGATTACGCGTTGGCTGCCAACCTGAATATGTTCGCAACTCTTTTCTATGCTGATAGAATCTCCCAGGCATACGGCTGGGGTTGGATAAGACCGGATCCCTCAACTACCCCGAAGTCTCCTGCCCTACAATACGGGATTCGCTACACTCGCCAGGGATTCCAGGACATTTCATTTGCTGCAAACTCTCCGAATATATTGGAACGAGACCTTGGATACGAAATCGGAGGAGGGTTCGATTGGAAACTCATCGAGGGATACTTGCTGAGGGCACAGGTGGCGTATTGGAAGCCCGGAGCTTGGTTCAAGTATGCATGTGTTGACAGGACACAGCCGTCTTGGGACGTCCCGGTCGCAGCAAATAACTTTGGCATCAACCCTAATCGGACTATTGCTCCAATCTTTGGGACTTATGTGGCGCTTGAGATGAACTTCTGAGCATCTGAGTAGATCGGGTTCACGAACTTCATGTGTGCCAGGTACCAAGTGAGGAAAGGAATATGCAAGTGAGAGTCTCAAATTACTTCAAGCCAGTTTGCCTGCCGGTAGCAGCAACCGTTTTCATTGGCCTCTTTTCAGGTTGGGCAGCCGTAGCCGAGGATAAGTCGGTTCCGCAAGTCCCCAAGAGAAGCACGGTCTATGATGCTCCTAATCCGCTGCCACACGGCAAGCACGGTGATCTGATCTGGGCGACTGAGATCAAGACGGAAATTCCCGGTGCACGTGCTTGGAAGGTACTCTACATTTCAATGGATATCCACGATGTAGTGGTTCCCGTTTCCGGCATGGTCATTGCCCCGACAGGCAAGGCACCGGATGACGGTCGCCCTGTTGTGAGCTGGGCGCACGGCACCACCGGAATTGCTCGCAACTGTGCGCCCTCAATGGTCGATAATCCCGCCAAGGAGGCATCGTTCTATTTCTTTCCTGACAGTTCTGATGAGATGGATTCAGGTATTCCGGGCCTGACGCAAATGATTGCTGCCGGTTATGTCGTGGCCGCTACCGACTATAGTGGTTTGGGAGCCCCTGGCTTTCATCAGTACCTCATAGGTCCGACTGCTGCTCGTAATGTGCTGGACGCCGCGGTGGCGGCACAGCAGATACCACAAGCGGGCGCGGGTAAGTCAGGGGTTGTGATCGGCTGGTCGGAGGGTGGTCAGGCAGCCGTTTGGGCCGCGCAAATTGCAGACTATGTATCCGATTCCTCAAAAATCCTGGGTACCGTGGCATTAGCGCCCGTGAATACTTTGGAACAGAGCAAGATCGAGAATCAGATGATAGCAGAGGGTAAGAAACTCCCCTTGCAGACCACAATAGAGACGATCATGGCTCAGTATGCATCCACTGTCGCTTTCCCAGAGCTTCAGCTTTCAGATGTGTTGACACCCTTCGGCATAGACTTCATAAAGGAATCGGCCAAGTGTCAATGCAGCCACCACATGGGTCAATCACTCGACTACATGCAGAAATGGAAAGGGGCTGCAACGCGACCCGACCCACAAAACCAGGAAGCGTGGCTGAAGCGCATCGAGCAGATGGCTCTTGGGAACGTCCCTGCACAAATCCCGATTGCCGTCTATCAGGGCGATGACGATCCGACGATTTTCCCTGCCGCGACCGAAGCGTATGTGAAGAAGGCGCGCGCTGCCGGCACAAACATTTCGTACAGCCATTATGCTGATACTGACCACCTTCGTATACCGATGAGAGCTCAGGCTGATTTCCTGACCTGGATCGCAGATCGCTTTGCCCGCAAACCCGCTCCATCGAGCTGTAAGTAGCATGACGCGAAATCATTCGCATTATTGATAAGGGTTCCGTTGGATTCCAGTGAAGAATTTTCGCTGGCGAACGAATTCAACGAAAGGAAAAACAGAACATGAATGAGAAAAACGGCAAGATCAGTCGGCGTGTATTTCTGAAAGCTTCATCGGTGGCGGCCGCCACCGGCCTTTTGCTGGGACCAGAGGCGATTGCGGCGGCACTCAAAGACGGTGCAATTGCGGACACGATCTTTTACAACGGGAAGATCGCCACCTTTGACGCCGCGAAATCGATGGTCGCCGCGGTTGCGGTCAAGGGCGGCACAATCCTGAAAGTCGGCGGTTCGGACGAAGTGAAGAAGCTCGCTGGACCGTCCACCCGGCTGATCGACCTTGGCGGCAAGACCGTTGTGCCCGGACTCATCGACGCTCACTGCCATCCCATGGAAACAATCATGATGAAGGATGGCTGGGTCGATGCCCGCTACCCCGGCTGTCCCTCGGTAAAACAGGCCCTCGCCAATATCGCGGCCTGGATTAAAAATACGCCGAAGGGGAAATGGGTCTTTGTCGCGTGCGTGTCTGCCAGTGAGAACAAGTTCGCGGAGAAACGCCTCCCCACGAAAGCAGAGCTTGACTCCGTGGCTCCCGATAACCCGGTGATTTTGGCGGATGGGACCCATTTGGCCGTGGTGAACTCGATGGCATTGAAAATGCTCGGCATCACCAAGGGAGTCAGCACGCTGAAGGGCGGAGGCCGAGCGATCCTCGACAAGGACGGCGAGCCGAACGGGACACTAACCGATGCCATGGGCGCTGTGCCGACCACCCCCTCGCTAGAGGACCTGGAAAGGTACTATAGCACCGGCATCCAGGATTTCTGGAACCAGTACGGATTCACGTCGCTTCTGGCCATTACTCCCGCTGCGGCCCTCCCGGTGCTTCAGGC
>DATJPW010000077.1:0-4164 GCA_035506215.1 Desulfomonilaceae bacterium | reverse complement strand
AAGAGGTAACCTGCGAGCAGAATTTCACGACAAAGAATATCGTCACGCCTATGCCGACGAGTCACTTAACACTTTTATTGCTACGCAAATTAAGGTGTTACGCGAGCAGAGGGATCTAACGCAAAAAGCTCTTGCTGATTTGACCGGCATGGCGCAGCCGCGCATTGCCGTTCTAGAGGACATAAATTACTCATCATGGAGCATCAATACGTTACGTCGCCTAGCCGAGGCATTTGATCTGAGGCTATCCGTTAGGTTCGAGACTTTTTCTAGCCTAATTCCAGAAATTGAATCGATGAGTGAGAAATCTCTTCAACGAGATTCTTTTGAGCAGGATGTCTGGTTCCACAAGAAAGATGTCCAGCCCGTTACAGGATCAGCATTGATGGCTGGTGGTGAACCGCAAGTCGCGGTCCTAAATAAAGGGGCGCTAGCAATGGCCTTAGGGCAAAGCTACGGCTCTATTACGCCCATTGCAGTGATGGAGAAACGATATGCAACTAATCTCGGTTGACATAGCAAAAGCAATATGGCTGTTCCCTTTAACAGAAATGAATCCTACAGGGAGAAGCCTCACTCAGATATTTGCCGACATTCGCAAAAGGTATTCTTTTCAAAAAGCGCCTTCTCACAGCTTAGACTACGACTCCGAAACAAAGGGTCTGATTTTCAGTGAAGGCGAATTTATAAATCAAAAAGGTGAACCGATATTGGTAAAACTTTCCTTATTCTCAGACGGCGCGGTAGCTGAGACTTGGTCTTCAACAACCGATTCGGAAGGATTCCTTAGGGATGTGATGGGCTGGATTCACTCGGAGCATGGAATAAGCCTGCCGCCAGATCGCACACCTCGAATCTTCTACTTGAGTCATTTGACGGTAAGCATGTCTCACAAGCACGGCGCAGTATTTTCTAAACTACAACAGCTATCCGAACTTCTGGGCCAAAAATTGACTGCATCTGGTCGGAGCAATAAAGGGTTTGTTGCTGGTGGATTTAGCTTGTGGGCTGCAAATTGGGACGAGAATGTTGCTCCCGCAGCGTACAGGTTTGAGATAAAAGCGGGTAGCAAACCCGGAGAGAATCGCTATTTTAGCGCTGCTCCGTTGCCCACAGAAGCGCACATGGAGATGCTAAAAGAACAGGAGCAACTACTAGCCTAATCTTGAGTTGCCTCTCTCACGATCCTAGCAGCGGCTTGGCTGGCATCGTCACGGAGATGCTTTTGTATGAAATGGCGGTCAAATGCTGCTTTCATCTCGGCGCGCTTCTGGATTTCTCCAGCAGTTTTTTCGGTCGGGTAGAACTTCACGTCTGGGCAGGATGAGCAGTGACCTGAAAGCGGCACGGCTCCTCCGCCTACAATTTCCAGATGAGGCGTTTTCATATTCACAGTTTCCCACAGGCCATCTCATGGCGCTACCCCTGTGGATTTCAAACTGCACCACTACCCGGGGCTGACTTGGTTTTTCTTGGCGGACTGCATTCGCCTATAATCAGCACCCGTGCAGAAATTGGTTTCAGCATCGGCTGCCACCATTCAATATCTCAAAGGGATACGGACTGCCGTTGTCTTCATCGCTGTCTACTCTTACTGGCGATGGCTCCCGCAACCGCACGCCACCTGACCGTGGTGGCTTCGCGCGGTCGGAGTTGTAAAATCCGCGCCATCACGCAGCGGCGATTCTGAGTGTAATGGCTAGGTTTCACCAGTTGGTGGGTAGAGAAAACGCCCCAGTCCATCATCGAGGCAGCGGCTAAGCCCTAAGGAAACTCTCCTTGGCTTGAGTAGGGAGTTCCGTTGAGGGGATGCCGTCGAATAGCATCCCCTTCTGTATTTCGCAAAAACATTCGCGAGTGCGGCCCGGTCTTTAGCGATTGGGATCGAACGGGATGGTGATCTCAGCTTTCGTTTTTGACGAACCAGCCGAATACACCCACGTTTTGACCGCTGCCATCGCGGATTCACCCAGAACGGGATTGCCGCCGAGCAACTCCGCGGACTCAATGCTGCCATTGGAGGCGATGGTCACCTTCAAACGCACAACTCCGCCAATATGATTTTTGTATAACTCGGGTGGGTACACTGGCTCGACGCGCGTAATCAGCCTCCGCGAGCCGAGGTTGTCGGCGCTGATCACCGAAAGCGTTTTTACCCCCTCAGTGCTGGTTCCGACTCCGACATAACCGATCGCGCCGCGGGTTCGAGCAACATAAGCGACAACATCGCCATCGGATGCCTCGGCTTTGGGCATCGATCCCTTACCGGTAAAGACGAGTATCCGATAGTAGGTCTGGAGGCTTGCATCTGTTTTTCCCAAATATTCTTTCACGAACGCATCGTGCGCAGACCCGCTTCTGCTGAGCACGGGTTCCACGCGCGAGCCATCGCTCAGAGAGCTTCTCTCCTCGAGAAACACACTTTTGAGTTCCTCAGCAGAAATGGCGTCGGTCCTCACGCTTGGATTGGCGATGATCTTCACATCCGCCGCAAGAGCAGAGAGAGACGTGACCAATCCAGCAACCACGATCAGGGCTTTGAGATGTTTTGTCGTGTTTTTCATGGCATTCCCCTCAGAAGTTGAATCCGCCCTTCACAATGAGGGCGTTCGTATTCGGCTTCAGCCCCTGCGGGTTGTTGGCGTAGTAGAAACCGTTCGGATAAGAACTGGGCAGTCCGTATCCGTCCATAAAATGGCCCTCCACCTTGATGTTCGTGTGTCGGGTCGGATCGAAGCGCACCGTGACGACTTTGTCATAGTCATGGCCGGTGCCCGAGGACAAGAGACCGCTGACCGGATAATTGATCCAGTAGTGCGAGAAGTAGGAGCCTACCTGGACGCGCTTCGCGATCTCGTAAGAACCCGCTACATACCAGCCGCGGACATCCTCCTGGATCAGGGACATGCCCTGCATTCCCAGATCGGTCCAGTAGCGGCGGTACTCGGCATCCACCAGAAGTTTCTTCCAGGTGTATTGGCCGTAATACTGGTTCGTCCACTCCGACTTGCTGTGTAAGCTGTAATCGGTTGGGGCAAGGAAGTTCAGAGTTACGTCTTCATTCATCCGCGAAGTGCCGACCAGCAGGCCCTTCAGCGGAGTCGTCCAGCGCAGGTCGCCTCCGTATTGCAGGCCAGCGAAGCTTTTGAACTGGGCGCCATCGCTGTTCACCAGGTAAGAGTAACCGCCGTATTGGCTGTCGTTACGGTATCCGGCATAGGCGGTGTAGGAAAGGCTGCCGAATGTCTTACCCACTGGAATGTCACCAAAGATATCGCCTCCCTCGTGCGCGAGAGTCGTGTCTCTCAGGTCCGTTGGGTAGATGCTCTGCGGCAGCAGAGCGAACGTGTGCAGGAAGTCCAAATCCTGGGTGTCGTTGTACAGACCGATCACCGTCTTTACCTTCCCGCCACGGATTCCGAACCAGGGAGCGAATTTGTAGGTGGCGTACGCCCAATCGAGCGAAGGATGCCATTTGCCTAGGCCGCCCAGGTTACGGTCATAGAGCTGCGCGCCAATCCGGAATTTATCGGTAACTTGGGTCGAGGCGTTGGCGCCGAAGTCGGTGAACTCTCCACTGCCGACGTTGCTGGTATACATCGTCAGCCAGTTGTTGTCGTTGGTGTGGACGAATCCCTGCGAAGCGAATCCGTGAATCTGCACGTCCCGGTCAAACAGCTTGAAGTCTTGTGCTTGCGTTGGGGCCTGACATACGCACAAAGACACAAATATCAGGCCGAGTACTCGGCGAACCATAGGTCTCCTTAACGACATGGGGTTGGGGGATGGCAAGTTGTGAATTCCTATTTCGTGTACATCGTTAACGTTTTAATGACTAGGATGAGAATCTGCAAATGACCAAGGTAATGGGCGCGGGACGGGATTTACTTTTCGGAGCGGGGGTCGTTCAAAGGGTGAAAAATCGCCATTGCACTCATGGACTGGAGCGAGCCCCTTCTTACGCCCCTTCGGGCTGGTTTGTTTTCTTCGCGGACCCACGGCTTGCGCCGTGGGCTGTGCTCCTTCTCTGCTTCGCAGCTGCGTCGATTGCGTATGCGTGCGGGCGATTTCCGCGGGAGTGGTGTCATGCTTACGGACTCACAGGATGTTGGCAGATGCGTCGCCCCGAGTCGAAGCTTACCTCAGGCGCTAAAGCGCGATCCT
>DATJPW010000076.1:0-25340 GCA_035506215.1 Desulfomonilaceae bacterium | reverse complement strand
CCTCTCCTATATCGACCTGTTGCTCTCCCAAACCATGGAACCCGGAAACAAGGCTTACGTCACCGTGGCCGAACTACTGGAAAAAAACCTGAAAAAATCTTGATCCCCTGCACCCTAAAGGGCGCAGGTAACCAAGGAAAAGCAAAGGACGCGGAGAAGGAGTTCACCAAAAAACTGCAGGAAAAAGTAAGAGCTCTAGTATGAGCGGTCTTCGAATCAGCTTCATGAAGCGGGCTGCAGCGGTTTTGTGGTGAGGCCGGATCATAGATGTTCGCGTGGTTACGGATGGGGCCCGAAATGCTTTTCGGATTTTATCGGTAACTAAAGCGAGGTGATATAGATTTGTCGCTACAGGAACCGCTGTGAGCCGCACATGTTGGACTGGCGATTACGGTTGGTTCCTTCTTTGTCTGAGGATTTCTCCCAGCGTTTCCAGAAGGGCGGCCTTTTGTTCGTCGGAGTATCTCATGAGGTATCTTTTTACGTTTCGCTCTTTGTGATCGGCGATAGCCTTCAACACATGCACTCCCAGCGGGGTAATTTTCAGCCTTTTGACGCGATCATCCTTCGGATCGCTTGTCCTGACGATAAACCCGTTTTTTTCTAATCTCTTGGCAATGCCCGTCATGTTGGCGCTGGAAACCAACATAATTCTGTTCACACTCTTCATGGTATTTTGGCCGTTTTCGGAGGCGTCCAGGACCCTGAGCAAGTTGTACTGAGAGAACGTCAAACCCCAGTTCCTGAATAGGGCCGAAGAGTTTTTCTTGAAACGCTCTGCGACCCTAACGATTGCCATCATGACCCTTTCGTCAATGCTCATATCGCTCGTGTAGGCTGAATCAGACACAGTGCTATAACTCTCTTTAGTTAAAATGGGGTGATTTTTCTTCAATAAATTAAAAGTAAATGATTAAATTGTCAATTCTTTGGTCTATAGGGATCTAGCTGCTTGTCATTGTCATTGGAATCCGAAACACAGCCTGTTATAGCTAAATTAGCCGGTTCCTCAAATTTCAGGGCTATGGGAAAGAAGATTATGTCCATGAGGCCCAAAACTCGACAAAATGCCGGTATTTGTCGATGGCGCGTAGTTAACGCGTTTATCATCAATATATAAGTAAATCGCTCTCATGGTTCCACAGCCCATTCCGAGAGTTCCGCGGAGGCGGCTCGGGCTGCTCGGGCCACAGCTTTTCCCAGCGACTCAAGGCCCCTTTCACCGAGGTCGTCCTGAAAACCAACCGCAAAGAGGATGCCCACCAATCGGTCTCCGTCCAGGACCGGCGATGCGGCAGCGTACACCCCACGCAGGTATTCTCCTCTATCCAAAGCAACGCCCAGGGTGCGGACTCGCGACAATTCCTCATGCAGCAGGGTTGTATCGACAACAGTGGCTTCAGTGAAGCGCGGCAGGACTTCCGGCATGGCGACGGCCCCCCAGGCCAAGGCGATTCTGCCAGTACCTCCAGCCAACAGGGGGATCGATCCACCTTTTACTGCTTTGACCCGGAACGGACGGCGTCCTTCCACTACTATTACTATCCGCAGGCGTTCGCCGTCGGGTACCCCAAACATGCTGGTTTGACCTGTTTGTTCAACCAATTCCGCGAGATACGGTTGGCAGATTTCGGAAATATTACGCCTGCCCCGTCTGCTTCGACCCAACTCCTCGACAAACGGACCAAGGCGAAACTGCCGCTGGCCGGCATCTTCTATCGCCCCGGCGGTTAGAAGGGCCTCCAGTATCCCGTGAACCGTGCTCTTTCCGATGCCTAGGGCTCGCGACAGTGCGGAAACTCCCTGAGGTTCTCTTGTTTGAGTTAGGAGACGCAGGATTGCAAAGGCGCGGTCGACGGCTGGCGCGCGCGAGAGTTTTTTGTTCTTTCTGTTGAACGCGTTCTGCATAGGAATCTCAATACCATAAGTTCCATTAGTCTTCAAGGAAAGAATAATCGAGGTTTAACGCTCCTGTCACGGCCGGAAAAGACGCTGATTGAGAGGCCTCAAAATGCATCGTTCCCTTGAAACGTTGAATCTGTCTCATGTTCACTGAGATTGAGTTTCTTTCGCGTGACCACAAAAGGCAAATAATTCGGCTGCGCATGTGGAACAGATACCTGAAGTTCGTTGTGGTAGGGTCCATTGAGCCTGATTCTATAATGTTCAAAATAAAGAACGAATGAGTCAAATAATTACACGAGGGTTTGTTGACTGATCTCACTGTTAATAAAAACATTTTTATTGATTGACATCGCTTGTCCATATCGATATCATAGTTATTAAACGTTCCTTATGGAGAACAATGAGTCGGTCAACATGTGCTCTCTGCCAAATTCAGCCATCCCTTCAGGGCCACCTTGCCGCTCGCATCTCGAAACGGAAGCTAGATCGGCGCTTCTTCAAAGGGAAACGTATACCGTACGGTTATGTACCTGAATGCACAACAAAAACATGAAGAAGCCCCGATGGAACTATCCGGCGACAGGGTCGTCGATTGAATCTGTCGGGCCTCAAAGGGAGGGTGAGAGCAATGAAACACCAAATCAGATTCAAGGTGAATGGGGACGAATATTCGGTAGCGGTCGACCCCTGGCGAACATTGAATGAAGTGCTTCGCGAAGATCTCAATCTGACGGGCACGAAATTCGGGTGTGGCATCGGTGATTGCGGGGCTTGCGCGGTCATGCTGGATGGTAGGACCGTCAGTTCATGCTTGACCTTGGCAGTGTCGGTGGATGGCAAGAACATCACGACGGTGGAAGGCCTGGCGCCTTCGGGCGAAGAGCTTCATCCCATACAAGAGGCTTTCGTCAAAACGGGCGCAATCCAATGCGGCTTTTGCACTGCAGGTATGGAAATAGCTGCTCTCGATCTCTTGAGCCACAACCCTTCGCCCACCGAGAAGGAAATCAGGGCCGGTCTTTCCGGGCATCTATGCCGATGCACGGGATACAATCAGATTGTGGAAGCAATATCAGTGGCCGGGAAAGCAATGACGAACGGCCGTGGGGAAGAGGTGGGGCGATGAGATTACCGAAATTCGAATACCTTGCGCCAAAGACTCTGGAATCGGCCCTGAGCAGCCTTGCGGCACACGGGGAAGGGGCTTATTTGTTCGCGGGGGGAACAGACATTATGGTGAAAATGTCCCACGGCCGTTTGAAGCCCACATGTGTCATCGGGTTGATGGGGATTGAAGGACTCGACGGGATAAGTTTCCACCCAAAAGACGGCCTGACCATAGGCGCGACAGCACGACTGTCAGAAGTTGCTTCCCATCCGGATATCCTGAAGCACTACCCCGCCCTTGCGCATGCTGTTCAGGTTATGGCGAATGTTGAGATCCGCAACATGGGAACAGTTGCCGGGAACCTTTGCAACGCTGCTCCTTCAGCTGATACGGCGCCGCCCCTCGTAGCCATGGGCGCCAAAGTTACTCTGGCAAGCCTTAAGGGGGAAAGACGGTTGTCCTTGGATCAGTTTTTCAAAGGGCCGGGACTAACAGTAATGGAGCGCGCCGAGATCATGACATCCATACACGTTCCACTCCCGGCGCCAAAATCAGGCGCCTCTTACATGCGTATATCCGCACGCTGTGGAGTGGATATCGCCGCGGTAGGCGTAGGAGTAATGGCAACATTCAATGGCTCGGGTTGTAAAGCCGCCAGAATCGTCCTCGGCGCGGTTGCGCCGGTTCCCATACGTGCCTTAAAGACAGAAGGACTGATGAAGGGCCGGAAATGGACGCAGGACCTCATTATAAGAGGGAGCGACCAGGCGGCCGAAGAAGCGAAGCCCATCTCTGACGTAAGAGCAAGCGCAGAGTGGCGCAAGAGAATGGTGGCTGTATTGACCAGGCGGACCCTTGAGGAAGCCCTTGAGAGGGCTGAGAGGAATTAATTCGAAAGAAAGGAAGGACCATGACGGAGTTCAACGTTATAGGAAAGAGTGTGCCACGTGTAGACTCTTACGCCAAGGCCAGGGGGTCCGCCATATATACCGACGATATGAAGCTGCCTCGAATGCTTCACGGACGAATATTGATGAGCCCATTCGCTCATGCACTCATCAAGCACGTCGACACGAGCAAAGCAGCGGCCCTGACAGGCGTCAAGTGCGTCATCACCGCAGAAGACACGCCCAAGATCAAATACGGTAATTGGAGGCTATTTCCTGAAACTCAGGACGAGTATCCCTTGGCAGTTGAGAAAGTGAGATTCATAGGGGACGAGGTGGCCGCCGTGGCCGCCATAGACAAAGACACAGCAGAAGAAGCGCTGGAACTGATCAAGGTCGAATATGAGGAGCTTCCGGCAGTCTTTGATGTTGATTCCGCGATGCAGCCGGGGGCGCCGATCATACACGATTACTGCTCCGACAATGTCAGCGTCAATCGGAGGATCGAGTACGGTGATGTGGAAAAGGGTTTTGCAGAGTCAGACTATGTCCGGGAAGACACTTTCAATCTTCACCCCGTAATCCACGCGTACCTTGAACCGTGTTCAGCTCTGGCCCAAGTTGATTTGGACGGTAGGATCACCCTGTGGACGTCAACTCAGGTGCCGTACATTGTTCAGTGTCTTTTAGCTTCAACGCTCGGTATGCGGGAAAATGATATCCGAGTCATCAAACCTTTTGTAGGTGGCGGGTTCGGCGGGAAAATGGAAATGCGGACGTGGGAATTCTGTGCCGCGCTCATGGCAAAGAAAACCGGCCGACCTGTAAAGTTCACTCTCAGCAGAGAAGAGGAGTTTCTTGTAGGCAGGCGGAGACACCCCATGAAGATTCACTCCAAGGTCGGTTTCAAAAACGATGGGACCCTTGTCGCCAATGACGTAAAAATTCAATTGGACGGCGGGGCATACAATGCAATGGGCCCCACAGCCACTTTTTTGTGCGGCAGCTTCGGCGCCATGCTTTACCGCTATCCCAGCTACCGATTTCATGGGCAACACGTGTACACCAACAAGCCTCCTGCCAGTGCAATGCGTGGTTTCGGCGCTCCTCAAGCCTTTTATGCCAAAGAGACTCAGATGAATATGGCAGCCGAGGAACTGGGGATCGATCCGATTGATCTCAGAATAAAGAACGCTCAAGTGAGCGGAGACGATATTCCTGGTGTGGCCACCGTTACCAGTTGCGGATATATTGACACACTCAAGAGGGTGGCTGAGATGAGCGGGTGGAAGGAAAAACGCAAAAACTTAAAACCGGGTCAAGGGATTGGCATCGGCTGCTATAGTTTTATTTCAGGAGGAGTGTTCAACTGGTTCAACACCCAATATCCTTTCTCCGCGGCGGAAATTCGAGCATTTGCCGATGGGACCGTGCATCTCCTTACCATGGCAGCCGATATCGGGCAGGGCTCAGATACTGTGCTCAAACAGATCCTGGCCGAGGACCTTGGGCTCCGAATGGAGGACATCCGGATCACCTCTGCGGACACGGCCGTGACTCCCCCGGCGGACTTGGGCGCGTGGGGAAGTCGGCTCACCTTGATGGCTGGAAACGCTGTGTTGGACGCGTCAAAGAAGATCAAGCAGAGACTCTTCCGTACGGTATCGGCCCGCTTTGATTTAAACGTCATCCACCAACTCGAATGCAAGAACGGAAGGGTGCAGTCCAAGATCAAGCCCGAGTATGGCACCAGCTTTGCGCAGGCAGTCGCCATGGAGCAAAAGGCGAACGGCGGGGAAGCACTTGTTGCCCGCGGTTCGTATACACCGAGGGACAAGGGAATGGTGACGCCTGCCTTGGGTTTCGGCGCTCAAGTGGCCGAGGTAGAGGTTGATAGAGAGACCGGTCTCGTTGAAGTAAAGAATATGTGGACGGTCCATGACTGCGGAACGGTGATTAACCCGAGAGGAGTCGAGGGACAGGCCAACGGTTCTATTCAGATGGGGCTTGGATATGCCCTCTCAGAGCAATTGATCATGGATGGAGGGAAAACCCTCAACACCAATTTTGTGGATTACAAGATGCCCACGGCCACGGATATGCCGATCAGTGAACAGGCCCACGTGGAGACCTATGAACCCGAAGGGCCGCTAGGGGCAAAAGAGGCAGGGGAGGGCCTTGCGTCACCCACTGCGCCGGCGATTTCCGACGCCGTCTATGACGCTATTGGTTATCGATGCAAAGACTTACCCATAACTCCGGAAAAGATTCTACGGGACCTCGAGGAAAGAGAAAGGGTCGAAATGGACAGCAGGAAGTTGCCACGTCGTTTCCGGGAAGTCGCGTGAGTGCGAACTATCTTCAGACGAGGTATAATAGCCCATCCAAAAGAACGAGGGGCGGAGAGAGGTCCAATTTATTTATTGATTGTTAATATATTAAAGGTCTATAATCTTGTAGTGCTCGCTGAGTTTAACGCAAACATCCACGTGAATCTGAACAAAGATACTCTGATATTGTTTTCAGAGAAATGCCGCCAGATAGCCTAGCCTAGAACTAGTGTTGGGGGGTTAGATTTTTTCTGTCAAAGCTGCGGCAAAAAGACTTGACAAAAATTCCCGTACTAGCTACGTTGCAAAAATAGTTAACGTGTTAACCATCAAAGTGTAAGCAACCGGAAATTTTGGGCCTAAGTACAAGAAAGGATGCGTGTTAGCTCTAAAGAAACGGAGGTTAACAGTGGACGCTAAATCGAAATTATCTGAAATCGTCGGAACCAAAAACTTCTCCGACGATCCGGTTCGACTGCGAGTTTACGAGACCGATTTCAGCTATTACCCCGCAGGGGCGCCCAATTATGTCGTGAAGCCGTCAAGTTCGGAGGAAGTAGCCGAGGTCGTAAAATTCTGTAACCAAAGCAACATTCCCGTCGTGCCCTGCAGCTCCAAGGTCCATTTCTACGGGGCCACCATTCCGAAAGAAGGCGGTGTAGTCCTCGATTTGTCCAGAATGGACAAGATCCTGGAAATCGACCGAGACAACCGTAGGGTGAGATTCGAAGCTGGGGTCACGTGGGATAAGCTCACGAAAGAATTGGGTAAAGAAGGATACAGGGTGATTATGCCCTTGACTCCTCCTGCTGAACGGTCCGTTCTCACCGATTTCTTGGAACGGGAAGAGCCCACCAACCAGGTGTACGATTACGGCGAACCCCTTCAGGCCATGGAAGTGGTGTGGCCTACCGGCGAGATTTTCAGGATGGGTTCGGCCAGTGTTAACGGATATCCCGACTCTCCCTCCAGGGGTGGAAATCCTTCAGGTCCGGGCCTTGATTTCTATCGGTTTTTCCAGTGCGCGCAGGGGACCATGGGCGTTGTCACCTGGACGAATCTGAAGATAGAATCTATCCCGAAGATAGATAAGACCCTCTTCGCTCCGATTGATGATCTCGATTATGTGACAGATTTTCTGCATCGCATCCTCCCGCGAAGGATCGGCCAGGAAGTTCTGCTTTTGAATAACGTAGACCTGGCAGCTATTCTGGCTCAGGAATGGCCCGGCGATTTCGATAAACTTAAGGCCAGCCTGCCGCCTTGGACGCTGGTTTTGGTAATCAGTGGGCTTCTGAGACGTCCTGAAGAGAAGATTGCCTACGAAGAAAACTTTCTGGCTCAGGTATTAAAGGCTGAGTTCTCGAATCTGAAGTTGGGCGAGAATCTTCCGGGTTTCCCCGGCCTTCGAAATAGGATCCTGCCCATACTCCGCAATCCTTGGCCTGCAAATGTGCCTCACTGGAAGAACCGGGTCAAAGGCGCGTGCCAGAGTCTCTTTTTCCATACACGGCCGTCCAGCGCGCCTTACTTCGTGAGTGTGGTCAAAGAAATCGCCTCCGAGTTCGGATATGCCGGCAGTGACATCGGCATGTACATCCAGCCGATTGAGCACAACCGGGCTTGCAGGCCGGAGTTCACCTTCTTCTATGAGCCGGGCAACGAGGCCGAGAAGGCAACCATTCGCGCTCTCTACAAAGTGGCCGCAACCGAGCTTCTCAAGGAAGGGGCCGTCTTCTCCAGGCCTTACGGCGATCTGGCGCCAATCGTTTATGAGAAAGCGGCTTCCTATGCCCATCATCTCAAGCGGCTGAAGAAGGTGTTTGACCCAAACAACATCATGAATCCTTCAAATCTGTGTTTCTAAGGAGGCAGACGCCATGGCGGATGAACCCATCAGATATTACAAGCCCAGAGCGGACTTCAAGCTCGACATTACGGATATACAGAATTTCGTCTACGACATGAGCCGCTGCATCAAATGCAAAGGCTGCACATGGGTCGATCACACCTATATGCCGGGCGCAAAGTTCATGACTAGATGCCCCAGCGCCACAAAGTATGAGTTTGATGCTTACGGCGCTTACGGAAAAATGAGGATCGGACATGCCATGGCTGAGGGGCTGCTCGGCTGGAACGAGAAGGCCCTGGAGGTCATGTATGCCTGCACACTGTGCGGGGCCTGCGATGTAGGGTGCAAGCGAAACCTCGACCTGGAGATTGGACTCACGTTGGAATCACTCAGAGTCAAAGCGGTCCAGGACGGCGTTGGCCCTCTGCCCGCGCACAAAAAGCTCGCTGAGAACATCGCGAAGACCCACAACATGTATGGCGCACCCCACGAAAAGCGCACCGCTTGGGTCACCAAGGGGATTGCTCCTGACAAAAAGGCCGATGTGCTTTACTTCGTGGGTTGCACCGCTTCCTATGTAAACAAGGAAATCGCCCAGTCGACTGCGAAAATTCTCAAGGCAGCCGGCACGAAATTCATGTTGATGCCGGACGAATGGTGTTGCGGCAACACACCTTTTTCCGTGGGCCTGTATGATGAAGCGAAGGCCCTGGCGCAGCGGAACGTCGAAGAAGTCCGAAAGACGGGGGCCAAAACGCTTCTCCTTAGTTGTGCTGAAGGCTACCGTATGTGGAAGGTCGATTATCCGAAACTCCTGAATATATCTACCGCCGATCTGGGGTTCGAGGTCGTGCATCTGGTGGCATACGCGGACGAGAAGATCAAGAGTGGCGCCCTGAAGATGAAAAAGCCCTTTGAAACTCGCCTTACTTATCATGATTCGTGCAGTCTCAGTCGTTTGAGCGACCCTTGGACTCCCTATGAAGGAAAACGTGGGTGGATGGGTTGTGTGGAACCCAGGTTAAAGAGGAGGCGTGGCACTCAAGGGCTGTACATGCAGCCCAGAGACATCCTGAAATCGATCCCCGGCGTGAACCTGGTGGAAATGCCTAGGACGAGGGAAAATGCCTTCTGCTGCGGCGCCGGTCGTGGAGTCCAGGAAGCGTATCCGGATTTCGCGAAGTGGGCGGCTGCGCAACGGCTTGAAGAGGTCAGGGAAGTCGGAGCGGAGGCGCTGGTATCCTCCTGTCCCTGGTGCAAAAACAATTTCGCCCAGGCTGTCAAAGCGAGCGGCGGCGATGTGCAGGTGTTGGATATTTCGGAAGTCATCTGCGCATCCATTGAAGGCTAGGCATAAGGAGGCGAATTATGGCGATATCCAAAGAAATCTATAAGGCATTGGAAGCAGTAGTCGGCTCTGAGTATATCTCCGACGATCCGGTGATCTGCGAAGCATACAGAAGCGGTCCCGGCGGATATGAGAACGGGTTGGGATACGAACGAGTAATGACGAGGATCCCGGGATGCGTGATCATGCCCAAGACGACCGAAGACGTTCAGAGGATCGTCAAGATCTGCTATCGGAACGAGATACCCTATGTGCCTTACAGTACAGGGTTTTATGGGCCGCGCTCCCATCCCCATATAGAAGATGCGCTACTCATCGATCTTAAGCGAATGAACGATTTCGTGCTGGATGAAAAGCATTTCTATGTGGAAGTGGGTCCCGGCATGATCTACTCGCCCATCCAGGAAGAGTGCATGAGGCACGGAGCGTACGTAGTAATCGGAGGAGGGGGCGCTCAAGCTTCTGCCATCGCCAATTTGATCGGCGACGGCTGGTCTCCCTTGAGCCACCGGATCTGCCTCCCCCACAGACGAATCTTGGGGACTGAGTTAGTTATGCCGGATGGCGAACTACTGAAGTTAGGTTCTCTGGCTACAGGCGACGATCCCTTCTGGGGCGAAGGTCCCGGTCCGGACCTCAGAGGTCTGTTGAGGGGATATACCGGAGTGCGCGGGTGCCTTGGGATTGTCACCAGAATGGCCATCAAAACGCTGCCGTTCCAGCCGGAACGCCTTGTACCCACGGGGATTTCCCCCAATACGGCGCTCGCTCTTCCCGAAAAACGGGTCAAGTGGGTCAATTTTATCATGCAGTCCAAAGAGACCCAGGTGAAGGCCATGAGGGAAATCGGCCGGGCCGAAATCGGCGGAGCGGTCACCAAGGTCCCCTTGTTCTGGCGGGCCATAGCCAAAGCGGAATGCAAGGAGGAATTCTGGGACATCTGGGGAAAGGAAAACGAGCAAACAGTCGCCAATTTCTTCATTGTTAGGGTTCTTCTGATTGGTTACACCTCGGAAGAGCAAATGGAATACGATGAACGTGTCCTGATGGACATCATGGGCGAACTTGGCGGCCAGGCGCGACGAACCAAACCCTCTGACGAATCTTGGATCAAGAATGCCGACTCAGCGGGAATGTGGCTTATGTGCGGTGGGTACGTGTCGGTTGACTACGTCATTGAGACTCTTACCCAGTCAACGGAACACGGCCCGTCCTACGCGGAGGTGAAGAAGCAATATACACCGCCGCTGATGCCGGACTATGGCGATCCGGGCTGGTTCCAAAGCTTCGAACTGGGCCATGAGGGTTACTCTGAGTTCCTGGTGTACTGGGACCAGGATGATGATACCAATAAGGTTGACCAGTTCTACCTAGATACATCCAAGATGAACATAAAGAACCGTTACTATACTTCTCTGCTGGGTCCGCACCAGCCTATGTATCTTACAGGACCTAAATACGGGCCCAACTACCATGAGTTCATGCTCAAGGTAAAAAACGAGTTCGATCCCAAGTGGAGATGCCATCCGCCGGTTCCGCTGGCTCACGATGTCTTCGTGGAGCGGGCGCCGTGGATGCATTACATGAAGGACTGGGAATCGCCGGAAGATTTACCGAAGTAACCTGAACAAAAGACACTTGTGGGGCAGTTCATTAACTGCCCCACGAATAGCCGACAGCATTTCGTTCCATGAGGTTTTGTAATCATTTCCAGCAGTTGCTGCACGCCGTTTCTTCGAGCGGATTGGCACGTGACGGAAAGGGATGTTTCTGAGATGAGCAGGAGCAAATGGATGCATGTCGGCGCTGTCTTGGAGATGAATGCCATCAATTATCCGGCGAAATTGGGATGGCAGGATACTACGAAAGAATTCACCTTCGAACAGTGGAATGATAGGGCCAACCGCATTGCTAACGGTCTCCGAAGCTTGGGGGTAGGCTACAAAGACACCTTTGCTGTCATTTCCTATAACCGTGGCGAGTGGATGGACATCTATGCCGGCTGCACCAAGGGCGGGCAGATAGTTGTTCCGGTCATGTTTCGCCTGGCTGGGCCCGAGATCGAGTACATCGTCAATCATTCGGAATGCAAAGGGTTTATCGTTGAAGCGCCCTTTGTGGATCTGATCGATAGCATCAAAGATGAACTTGGAGTGCCCAAAGACGCATACATATTTCTGGGAGACGGGCCTGTTCCCGACGGATATATTGGATACGAAGAACTTCTGGCGAGGTCCTCACCGTCTGCTCCCGACCACGTAGTGTGTGGGGATGATGTCTGGAACATTATGTACACTTCCGGCACTACCGGACGGCCCAAAGGCGCGGTGCGAACCCATGAGAGTCATCTTGCGCATTACGTGCTGAGCAATATCAACATGGGCGTACTGCCGACTGACAAAGTGATGCTCGTCATGCCCATGTGTCATGTAAATTCCCTACAATATTCATTCCCCTACACTTTGGTTACGGCGCCGGTGTTCGTTTACAATATGGTGAGCTTTGATCCTGAAGACCTGTTGAGAACTATCGATAAGTATCGGATCACCTTTACATCACTGGTTCCCACCCATTACCGCATGATTCTGGATTTGCCGAATGAGGTTAAGGAACGAATGGATGTCTCTTCCATTCGGCAACTGCTAATTTCCTCCGCCCCGGCCGGCAAAGAGCTTAAACTCGCCATCATGGACTATTTCAAGAACTCGGAGCTTTGGGAGGCCTATGGAAGCACGGAAGGAGGATTAGCGACCCTGCTGAGGCCGGAAGATCAATTCAAGAAACTCGGTTCCATCGGCAAAGAAATCTTCGGGACACATCGCATCAAGCTCCTGGACGAAAACCGAAAGGAAGTCCCGGACGGGGAAGTTGGGGAACTGTTTTACCGAGCGCCCTGCGTTTTCAAAGAGTATTTCAAGGACCCGGAAAAGACAAAGGAAGCATTCGAAGGCGAGTGGTTTTCCGCAGGCGATATGGCAAGACGCGACGAGGAAGGCTACTACACGCTGGTTGATAGAAAAGCGAATATGATTATTACCGGAGGCGAAAACGTCTATCCGTCGGAAGTGGAAGGCGTGCTCCGGTTTCATGAGGCCGTCAAGGAT
Organism: Desulfomonilaceae bacterium; assembly: GCA_035506215.1. Taxonomy (GTDB): domain Bacteria; phylum Desulfobacterota; class Desulfomonilia; order Desulfomonilales; family Desulfomonilaceae; genus DATJPW01. The sequence continues at coordinate 12,806 of DATJPW010000076.1, read as the reverse complement.
GTCGCAGTGATCGGCCTACCGGACGAAAAGTGGGGAGAAGCTATTAAGGCCGTTGTGGTCCTGAAGGAAGAAGACAAGGCAGGAGAGACTTTGGCCGAAAGCATCATCGAATTTGCGCGTGGCAAGATCGCTGGATATAAGCGGCCGAAAAGTGTTGATTTCATAAAAGATGATGAGATGCCAAGAACGGCCACTGGAAAGATCCTCCACAGATTGCTTAGAAAGCGCTATAGCAAAGCCTCCCAAGCGTGAGAAACAACGCCGCGGGGGCGTGGAGGACGCCGGGTCTCGATCACATTCTTGGAAAGGCCTGACGCACATGTATTTGCCCCGGTAGGGGCGTTATCAGAAGGCGGGATTTGTCAATGACGTCCCAAAGAAGCTTTGACTTGATCTTTTCGACAGAAGATCGTTTCCTCAAACCGATTCCTTTCCGACTAGCTTGGCCTCGAATGATCGGTGGAGGAGCGTTTGCTTCCGCCCCGTTACTCCCATCCGTAAAATTACGGCTGTACGCCAATGATTTTCGCGAAAAAAGCCATCGTGACGACAGGAAAGTTGCCGTGAGACGAAAAACCGACCGAGAAAGGAGAGAAGTTATGAAACGCGTTCCTACACTTGTTTTCGCATTCTTGGTCCTGTGTGTCTTTTGGCCGGTCGAGCCTGCAAAGGCCGCAGATCCAATTCTGATCGGCATCCCGACATCCCTCACTGCGATAGAGGGGAAAGAGGCCGCCAAAGTAGTCCAAATGGCAGTGGAAGAGATAAACGCGAAAGGCGGGGTCAAGGTCGGAGATGTAAAGCGTCCTTTCAAGATTGAGACCATCGACCTGCGGGATTCTTCACCCGGAGTGCCAGTGTCGGAGGCGCTCCTCGGCATTGAGAAAATCATCACCGAAAAGAAGGTGAACGCCATCGTCGTGGGACCATTCAGGTCTGAAGCGCTCCTGGCAGCCATGGACATTGTGTCCAAGTACAAAGTTCCCTTACTCGGGACAATTGCGATGTCGCCGAAGTCCGAGGACAAGATCAAGCAGGAGCCCGAAAAGTACAAGTATATCTTCAGGGTCGGCATAAACGCCCCGTACCTAGTGGGATACCTCGCCGAGACCCTGGGCGCCATGAACAAGGAATTCGGATTCAACAAGATGTTCGTCATGGTCCAGGACGTCCTTTGGGCCAGGACGACGGGCGAGGGAGCGGCCAATCGAGCCTCATCAGACTTCGGCTATGAAGTTGTCGGCATCGAGGCCTTCCCGACGGGCGCCTCCGACTTCGCCGCCGCTCTCAGCAAAGCTAAGGCAAAAAATGCCCAACTGATAGTGCCTATCTTTGACATGCCTCAGAGTGGGATACTCGTCAAGCAGTGGCAGAGCATGAGAATCCCTGCCTTGGTGTTCGGCGCTCTCAGCCCCATGTCAGGCCCCAACGCGTGGAAAACATTTGAAGGTAAGACCGCAGGGCTTCTCAACACCAATTACGAGCTCGGAAGCGGCATCGCGCCTGACAAGTATGCGCCCGCAAAGAAGTTTTACGACGATTTTACGAAGAAGTTCGGCACTCCCATCGAGTCCCATCACGGCCCTGGCCCGTCATACGACGCCGTGTACATCCTGGCAGAGGCGATCGAGCGAGCAGGGACCCTTGATCCCGACAAGGTGGTTGACGAAATAAAGAAAACGGACCGTCAGGGGATTATCGGCAGGATCAAATTCGATGACGGTCACCAGGTTATTTATGGGAACGACCCCGCTCAGACTGCCTGTGGAGCAGTGTCACAGTTCGCTCCGGACGGCAAGCGAGTCATAGTCTTCCCGGAGGCCATTGCAGATGCCAAGATCCAGCTTCCGGAATGGGTGAAGCGGGTCAAGTAACACAGGAAAAAGTACTTTTGCGCGGTTGCAGACCTCACCGGTCTGTTCGTTGGTCCATCAATATTGAGGAAGTGAGAATTCGGTAATGGAGAGCTAATGAGCGGAGTTTCGGGATACTCAAAATGCCTTGTGATGGTAAGCAACCGCGCTTGAACATTTGAATGAAGAACTGAGACGGATGACCAGATGTCATAGTGACTCTGGATATTGATAATCATGTAGATGAATTTCATCTTCGCTACTGCTACTTGCGGCCGGGGCTGATGAAATGACCCGAGGTGAGTTGAATGGAAGATATATTTAACACTGAAGAGCACCAGATCTTTCGGGACTCATTCAGGAAGTTTGTGGCCAAGGAAATCACTCCGAATATCGCTGAGTGGGAGGAACAAGGTCTGGCTCCCCGGAGCCTTTGGCTCAAGATGGGTGAACAAGGTTATTTGTGCCCCTGGCTTCCCGAGCAATACGGGGGGTTGGGGTTAGGATTCGAATACTCGGTGATCATCAATGAGGAGTTGCTACGAGGGAACGCATACGGTGTCGAAGTTCCTCTCCACAGTGATGTGGCCACACCGTACATCTATTCGTATGCTTCCCCGGAAATGAAAGAGCGATGGCTTCCGGGATGCACCACAGGGGAAGTGATTACGGCTATCGGGCTGACCGAGCCCAACGCGGGCTCTGACCTGGCCGCCATCCGCACGAGGGCCGTGAGGGACGGGGACTCCTATGTGATCAACGGACAGAAGACCTTCATTACCAATGGGTATTTTGCGGATTTGATTGTTCTCGCGGTCAAAACCGACCCGGCCGCAGGCTACCGGGGTATCAGCCTCATTCTGGTTGACAAGGACGCTCCCGGATTTCATCGCGGTCGAAAATTGGAAAAGATGGGCGCACATCTGCAGGGTACGGCCGAGCTTTTCTTCGAGGACTGCCGCGTCCCTGCCGTGAACCTGCTTGGAGAGGAAGGGAAGGGTTTCAAGTACATGATGGAGAAGCTCCAGCAAGAACGGCTGGAGGTTTCCATCAAATGCCAGGTCTCTGCGGAGGAAGCTCTCAAGGAGGCGCTGAACTATGTGAAGGTGCGAGAGGCTTTTGGGAAACCTATCGGGAATTTTCAGTTCAGTGCATTCAGATTGGCTGATATGGCCACGGAGGTTCAACTGGGTCGCACTTTCTTGGATAGTCTCATAAAGGACCATATAGAAGGCAAAAATATCGTTCAGAAAGTCTCCATGGCCAAATATTGGCTCGGTGAGATGGTAAATAGGGTCGCTTATCAGGCAGTTCAACTGCATGGCGGCTATGGATATATGGAGGAGTACAGAGTCTGTAAAATCTATCGAGATGTTCGTGCCCTGTCTATCTTCGCGGGGACGAGCGAAATCATGAAGCTGATCATCAGCCGAAATCTGGGATTGAACCCATAGTAAAAGTTCCAGAAAAAGGAGCTAGGAGGTCATAGATGAATAGTTATGGTAGGCAGTGTCCCTTTTCAAAAGGAGCATGTAGAGATTGCTCGGTATATAGGGGACGACATTATTATCTTTGTTTTGGGGGTACGCGGCGGACAGACGAGTTGTGCGTATGGCGGGAAACGAGCGGATACAGGCCTGATGTTCCCTATAGGGTACGAGAGATTCCTCGATTTCCTGTGTTGGAGGGTAGAGTTAGTTGTTTGAGTGATTTAGAGGACAGAATAGAAGGGAGGCAGAGATGATAAAGGATTTCAAGTATCTTAGGGCTTCGAGTGTAAGTGAGGCCTTGGATCTTTTGTCTCGTCACAAGGAAGAGAGCAAGATCATCTGCGGCGGACAGTCGTTGTTGATTTTGCTTCGTCAGGGTTTGGTGACGACGGAGTATTTGATCGACATCAAGCGAGTGGGTGAGTTGTCCTATATTGATTTCGATGCGAAGAGAGGGTTGCGGATCGGTGCGACGACGACCCACCGTACGATAGAGAAGTCGGACCTGATAAAGAAGAAGTACAAGGTGCTTTCGGACATGGAGCGGTATCTTGCCCATATCCAGGTACGCAACTGGGGGACGATAGGCGGTAACCTCGCCCATGCGGACCCTGCGGGCGATCCTGCGCCGGTTTTGATGGCGTTGTCCGGTAGTATCAAGGTGGGCGGCGCCAAAGGGGAGCGGACGATATCGTTGGACGATTTTTATACGGACCTTTTTGAGACGGCCCTTGAAGAAGGAGAGATGATACTGGAGGTTCAGGTGCCGGCTTTAGCTCCGAAGACAGGAGCCGCGTACAAGAAGTTCAATATTCTGGAGAGCGACCAGGGGATTATCTCGGTGGCCGCGTGTGTGACGTTGAACGGCGGATCCACATGCAAAGAGGCGAGGATTTGCCTTGGGAACGCGGCGCCTACGGTGATAAGGGCCAAACAGGCCGAGGCGAAGCTTAAGGGCCAAAAGCTGGATGAAGGTCTCCTGGAAGAGGTGGGGCTTGCAGCGGTCGCAGAGTGCGAGCCTGTGGCGGACATTCATGCGTCAGAAGATTTCCGTCGCCATCTGGTAGGGGTTTTCACCAAGCGGATGGTGAAGCAGGCTTGGGAAGCTGCGAAGAAGGCATAAGGAGGATGATATGGAAAGACATTTACTGCGAATAACGGTCAACGGCCAGGAGCATGAGCTTTATATAAACCCCAAGACTCTTCTCGTGGAAGTGATACGCGACCATCTCGGTCTTACTGGCACGAAAAGGGGATGCGAGACGGTTTCGTGCGGCGCGTGCACGATGATCGTCGAGGGTATGTCCGTAAAAGGGTGTTCCGTGCTTGCGATGCAGGTGGACGGTTTGAAAGTGACCACTGTGGAGGGACTGGAAGACCACGGCAAGCTTCACCCGATACAGAAGGCTTTTATCGATCATGGTTCGTATCAGTGCGGGTTCTGTACATCAGGGATGTTGATGTCATCCAAGGCCCTACTCGATGAGAACCCGAAGGCGACGATAAAGGAGATAAGAGAAGGACTTGACGGCAATCTTTGCCGTTGCACGGGATACAACAGCATAGTAAGGGCTGTGGATGCGGTGTGCAAGGGGCAATACAGGGAGGATGAGGCATGAAATACAACATCATAAATACACATACCCATAATATAGACGGTGTGGCCAAGGTAACGGGCCGTGCGACATACACGGTGGACGTGACGCTTCCCGGGATGCTTTACGGCAAGATCCTGCGCAGCCCGCATCCCCATGCCAAGATTATCAATATTGATGCGAGCAAGGCCTTGGCCTTATCCGGAGTCAAGGGAGTGGTGACGGGCAAAGACACCCTTGGTGTGAAGCAGGGAATCTGGCGAAGATACTCGGAGCTTTGCGACGAGCAGATCCTTCCTCTGGAAAAGGTCCGTTACATAGGTGAGCCTGTTGCTGCTGTGGCAGCGATAAGCGAAGAGATAGCCGAGGCCGCGCTGGACCTTATAGAGGTGGAGTACGAGGTACTCCCCGCTGTGTACGATGCGATGGAGGCGATCAAGAAAGAGGCGCCGGTGGTCCATGAAGGAGTGGAGCGCAATATCAACGTGACCCGCCACATCGAATGGGGCGACCTGGAAGAGGCCTTCGAGCAATCCGACTACATCAGGGAAGACTGGTTCAAGTGCTCCGGCCAGGCTCATATGTGTATGGAGACCCGCTCTGCAGTGGCGAGCTACACCCCTGAGAAAAAGCTCACCGTCTGGACCTCCACCCAGTCGCCGTATTATATGCAGGCGCTCTTGGCAGGAGTTCTGGGAATGAAGGAGAGCGACGTCCGAGTGATCGCGCATTACGTCGGCGGCGGGTTCGGCGGTAAGTTCGAGCTGGACGGCGCCCAGTTCTGTGCGTCGGTGCTTTCCATGAAGCTTTTCCGTCCGGTGAAGATCGTGTTCACCCGTGAGGAGGATTTTATCGCATCCAAGCGCAGGACGCCGATGTATTATTATGTAAGGACCGGGGTGAAAAAGGACGGGACCTTCATGGCCAGAGAGGCCAGGGTGTTCACCGAAGGGGGCGCGTACACGAGCATGGGAGCGACCGCTCTGTACTTGACCGGGTTTTTCCATTCCTTTCCGTACAAATGGCAGGCGTACAGGTACGACGGTTACAGGGTCTATACAAATACATTGCCTTCCACCTCCATGCGGGGGTTCGGCGCGCCTCAGGCCCAGTTCTGCTCCGAGACCCAGATCGACATAATCGCCAAGGAGCTTGGTATAGACCGTTTCGAGATCAGGCGTATGAACGGTCACACTACCAATTACGAGGTGCCCGGCCAGGCCACCATAGCCAGTTGCGGACTCGAGCAGTGTATCAACAAGATCGAGGATTGGGTGAAGTCCCGAGGCAAGCTCCCTGCCAATCGAGGCATAGGCATATCATGTTACGGCTTTATGTCGGGCGGTATCTTCAACTGGTTCGACACCCCCTATTCCTTCTCCTCAGCAGTGGTGACGATAAATTGCGACGGCAAGGTGGACCTGCACGTAGGTTGCCAGGAGATCGGCCAGGGCTCGAACACCACCATGGCGATGATATGTGCGGAGGAGCTGGGTGTACGCGTGGAAGACATCAGGGTCCATTCCGGCGACACCGCGGAGTGTCCCCCCGACCTTGGCGCATGGGGTTCGCGTCAGACGCTGATGGCTGGCAATGCCACCAAGATGGCCGCGGCCGATGCCAAGCGTCAGCTCCTTGAATTTGCCACGGCCAAGATGAGTCCGAATATTGTTTATGATCTTGATATCAAGGACAGATGGATACACCTGGTGGCCCGTCCGGAAAGAGGCATAGACTACTTCGAGCTGGTCAAGGAGGCGCTTCGGGGCAAAGAGGGTCAGCGCATCATGGGCAGGGGGTACTATACACCTCACAGAAAGGGTATGATCTCCCCTGCGTACAGTTACGGTGTTCAGGCCCTGGAGATAGATGTTGACCCTGAGACCGGCAAGATCAGTCTCTTAAACTGCGTCACCGCGCATGACTGCGGTCAGCCCGTGAACCCCCTGGGAGTTCACGGTCAGCTTGAGGGCGCGATATCCATGGCCGCAGGTTACGGTTTCCTGGAAGACCTTCCCATGGAGGACGGCAAGATCCTGAACCCGAACCTCGTGGACTATAAGCTGATAAGGGCGCCCGAGATGCCCGAAACCGAGGTTATCGAGATAGAGACGTATGAGCCTGAGGGACCTTTCGGGGCCAAAGAGGCGGGCGAAGGGCTTACCAACCCCACGGCCGCTGCCCTTTCCACCGCGCTCTATGAGGCGCTGGGAATAACGGTGAAACAACTCCCCATAACCCCCGAGAAGGTGCTGGGCGCGTTGAGGGAAAAAGCGAAGGAGGCATAAGGTGAAATACTCTTGTCCCGTATGCGGTAAGATGGCCAAGACCGGCAGCGCAGTAGACTGCGCCAGACATATGTTCGGAACCGGCGACAAGGCCCATAGGGCCTGGTTCGAGGCCCAGGGCCTCTCCTATATCGACCTGTTGCTCTCCCAAACCATGGAACCCGGAAACAAGGCTTACGTCACCGTGGCCGAACTACTGGAAAAAAACCTGAAAAAATCTTGATCCCCTGCACCCTAAAGGGCGCAGGTAACCAAGGAGGATTTTATGCAGATAGAAGGAAAGTTTGCGCTGAAGGCGCCCATACAAAAGGTGTGGGATGCGATACTTGAACCCGCGACATTGGGTTCTTGCATGCCCGGCGCTGAAAAGGTGGAGAAGATCGACGACAATACGTATGATGCGGTGATAAAGCAGAAGGTGGGCCCCATCAAGGTGACGCTGAAGTTCAGAAACAACCTTAAAAATGTGACGCCCCCCAACCATCTGGAACTCGACGGAGAAGGCGAGGACATCACCAAACTCGGACACTTCAAGCAGAAAACCGTCGTGGACCTCACCGAGATCGCCGGCGGCGAAGTGGAGGTGGCATACAAGGCTGACGTCAACATAGTGGGAAAACTCGCCATGTTCGGTGACAGAATAATGAAAAGCAAGGCGAGGGACGTGGAGAAAGAATTCACCAAGAACCTGCAAGAAAAACTTAAAGCATTAGCTTAAGACGAGATAGATCGATTTGATTAGTGACAAAGCGACGTCGGCCGCCCGGCGTCGCTCGTTTTTTCTCCAGGTCCAAATCCTGGTGATCTTCCGCCGAAATTCTACGAGCGCTCCTCGTTTGGCGTTCTTGCGAGATTTCTTGACGATTAATGTCTAAGTTGTCTATGTCTGATGGGACGATTCTCCAGTCGTTCCCGAGTAATTTTCTAACTTATCAGGGGTTGTAACATCATGAAGTCATATTCTATTGCCGTCATCCCAGGGGACGGAACCGGCGCCGAAGTTGTCCGAGAAGGGAAAAAAGTGCTTTCCGCTGCCGCCTCAATGCACGGATTTTCTCTAGATTTCGTCGATTTTGAAATTGGCGGCGATTACTATCTAAGGACAGGAGAGCTACTTCCTGATTCGGTAATAGAAGAATTCAAACGCGCAGATGCTATGTACTTGGGGGCAATAGGCCATCCGGACGTTGCTCCCGGAATTCTTGAAAAGGGTATCCTTCTGAGGTTGCGCTTTGAGTTGGATCAATACGTGAATCTAAGGCCTGTGAAGCTCTATCCGGGGGTGGAAACCCCTCTGAAAGACAAGGGCCCAGAACATATTGATTTCTTGGTGGTCAGAGAGAACACTGAAGGTTTCTATGTAGGTTCGGGTGGATTTTTTAAAAAAAATACCCCCGATGAAGTGGCAATTCAAGAATCCATCAATACCCGCAAGGGTATCAAGCGCCTACTCAGATATGCCTTCGAAGCCACAAGAGCCAGGGGGAAAGCCAAGAAAATTACTTTGTGCGGAAAAACCAATGTTCTCACATATGCGTGGGACTTGTGGACCAGGACATTCAATGAACTGTCCCAGGAATATCCCGATGTGACTACTGATTATGCTCACGTGGACGCGATTTGCATGTGGATGGTGAAGAATCCGGAGTGGTTTGACGTGATTGCGACGGATAATATGTTCGGAGACATCATCACGGACCTGGGTGCAATGATCCAAGGCGGGATGGGAATAGCCGCCGGCGGGAACATCAATCCCGAGGGTGTCTCTATGTTTGAGCCCATCGGGGGGTCAGCGCCCAAATATACAGGCCAGAATATTATTAATCCTCTCGCCTGCATACTGGCCGGAAGCTTGATGCTTGATACGCTGGGGGAGTCAGCGGCGGCCCAATCAATCGAAAGCGCGGTCACAAAGCTGGTCTCTCGTGATTTGAAGAGCTTGGAAGCAGGCCGCATGGGGTATTCGACATCCGAGATAGGGGATCTCGCAGCAAAATATTTGACCTGATGAGAACTGACGGCAAATGACTAATTCGGCGCTAAAAGTGCTCCCGTTAGGAGGGCTTGGGGAAATAGGTTTGAACATGATGGCCGTCGTCGTCGACAACGACGCGGTCCTTATCGATGCGGGCATCATGTTCCCTGATGAGTCCATGCCGGGTGTAGACGTTGTGATACCGGACCTGGACGTGGTAATTCGCCAAGGTTGGAATATTCTGGGGATCGTATTAACTCACGGCCATGAGGATCATATCGGTGCGCTCCCATACGTGCTCAAGAAGACCTCCGCCCCTGTTTACGCTACCAACCTCACCATGGGCTTCATCGAAAACAAACTGGAGGAATACGAACTTCTCCAAAAGACGTTGCGACATGTTGTTTCCGTGGATAATCCAATCCAACTGGGTCCGTTTAAACTAGATCTGTTCGCCATGTGTCATTCCGTGGCTGACGGTGTCGGTATTGCAGTGACAACCCCCGCAGGGGTCATCATGCATTCGGGGGATTTCAAGCTAGACCCTACACCGGTAGATGGCCGACTGTGCGATCTGGAAAAGATCTCTTTTCTCGCGCGCAACGGGGTGCTGGCTCTGTTTTCGGACAGCACCAACGTTTCCAACAAAGGCACAACGCTGTCTGAAAGCATGATACGTCCGGCGTTTGAAAAGATATTCAGAGAATCACCCGGACGCGTCCTCATCGCTACTTTTTCTTCAAATATCCACCGAGTACAGCAAGTGCTCGATCTTTCGGAAGAATTTGGTCGCAAGGTGGTCCTGGTCGGCCGTTCGATGGTCGCAAATGCGAAGATAGCGTCTGAAAGGGGTTATCTAAACATTCCACCCGGAATTCTGGTAGACATGAAAGATGTGGACTCGCTCGAGGACCACAAGATTACGGTCCTGTCTACAGGCACTCAAGGAGAGCCCATGTCGGCTCTTTCTCTTATGGCATTCGGCCGTCACAAATACCTCAAGGCCAAAACCGGTGATGTTGTGGTCCTGTCCTCTCGGTTCATACCCGGCAACGAGAGAGCCATTAATCAAATCATTAACGAATTCTGTCGTAGAGGCGCGCGGGTTATGTATGAGAAGATATCGGATGTCCACGTATCCGGGCATGCCAGTGAAGACGAGTTGCGTTACCTTATACGGCGGGTTCGTCCTGACTCATTCATCCCAGTCCACGGAGAATATCGGCACCTTTTACGACACGCCGAGATCGCCATAGAAGAAGGAATCCCTCGGGAACGAGTGTTGATCGCAGAAGATGGTGATTTAATTCAACTTTATCCCGAGGGCCCCAAAGTAGTGCAGCAATTGGAAGTGGAGAGGGTCTTCGTCCACGGCAAGGGGGTTGGTGATATAGGTCAAGATGTTCTCCGCGACCGCCGAGTTCTCTCGGAAGTGGGAGTCGTTACTGTCGTGCTGGTAATCGACCAAGAAACCCACCAACTGATCTCCGGGCCTCTAGTCCAATCTCTCGGGGTGACCTTTCAGGATGTGGAACCGGAATTGCTTGAAGGAGTCAGGTCTGCGCTCAAAGACCTCCTTGAGGTCCTGAAGCCGCGAACTGCCGCTCAGTGGGAAGACTCCAGAGAGGAAATCCGGTTAACGGTCCGAAGGTATGTGAACCGGATCTTGGGTCGCAAGCCCCTGGTCCAAACGATATTATTTCGGGATGAACACTAAGTTATCATGAGAAAGTCGCCGGTGCACATCAATCCCTGGGCCCATAGGTTCTAAACCGACCAAAACGTCGGCGGCTAGGGCATCGTTCACACGGCACGACTTGGTCTCTCGAGAGGGGAGCCAACGATCCAAGCACCTGGCGTCTATTTGAAGCCCATGTTATTCAGCCGGGTTTTTCATCGGGCGCGGTAAGATTTTTCTTGCAAATTTCTTTGATTTGGTTCTAAAAGAATTTCATGGACAGCTTATGAAAAGTGAATCACGGTTGCGGCCGAAAGAGGCAGTCTGTGTCGGCTGGACCGGGATTTTACTTGACAAGCTCCCAAGAGGCGTGCTAGGCTGTCCCAAATTCAAGTCAGATAGCTCTTTCAGTGGAGTATGCTTCAATTAAGGAGGGTTTAGGATGAAGAAGTTGTTGGTTCTGTTCGTGGTTCTGCTGGGTTCTTTTGCGCTGGCGGGGACGGTCTTCGGCATGGATTGGGGCTGCTATTCGATGCCCACCGTCAAAATGCCGCCGTGCAAAGACATAGTGCTTTGCAAAGGTAAAGCCAAAGGTGTGGAGAAACTTTGTGGTCCCTGTGCACCCGTCATCAAGTGGTCGGGCCAGTGGATGACCATTGAGAAGTGCCCCGCCGGTCCCGCGGCAAAAGTCAAAGTGAAGAAGGCCAAAAAGGGCTAAACACAGTTCATGGCCTAGTCGGCTTACTCTCCAGGTGAAATTTCATATTACATCTATGAGAGTGACCGAATCGTTCTTCGATACATCAACATGGGGAAAAATTCGAGGCCCCTCCTTGAAAGGGAGGGGCTTTTATGTTCTCTTATTGAAAGCCGTTAAAGTGATCATGCGGAATCTGAGCCCCATCTCTCGCGAGGCCCCGGTGGAAAGTTGAAACTTCAGATTCGAAATCGCTTCACGCACGAAATCATCTTTAGTGGCGAAGCGGGTTCATTGCGGGAACTCCTCGTTTCTGCCGCTGGGGCCGGCGCAGATTTGTCCGGGGTTGACCTTCCAGGCTCCAATCTTGTGGCCGTAAATCTTGAAGGCACGGACCTCTCTCGCTCCAATTTGTCCGGGGCCAACCTGACTAAAGCGAACCTTGCCGACTCAGACCTTGCCGGGAGTAACTTGACAAGAGCCATCCTGACCGGAACAGTCCTGGCAAAGGCCCGTCTGAATCAAGCCAATCTTACAGGCGCAGACCTCACTATGGCGGATCTCGGAGGAGCCTTTCTCGTGAGCGCTGATTTCTTTTGGACCAACTTGGTTGGCGCGAATTTTTCCGGCGCTGATTTATCTGAGGCCAACCTTTCCAAAAGCAAGGCCACGATAGCGAATTTTTCCGGCGCGGAGTTGTTCTGGACGGATCTGGGGGGATGTAACCTCACCATGGCCGACTTGAGCCGGGCGAACCTCACAGTTGCAAACCTGTCCAAGGCAGTCCTTACCAGAGCGAATATTTCCGGAGCCATTCTGGCAGGCGCGGACCTAACCGGGGCAGATCTTTCCGGCGCCGACCTAAGGGGCGCAGACCTCACTAACGCGAATGTGACCGATGTCAACTTTGAAGGTGCAGATCTCACCGGTGTGGACTTATCCAAGGTCAAACGGTAATACCGCAGCCTCTTTGCCAACCATCGACTCCAAAAACGCATAAGCAGCGACTATAGTGATTCTCGAAAGTAATCACGACTTGCGAAAAACGATTCCTCGAAATTGGTAGGTGCCGGCCTCCGTGCCGGCACATTTTGCGTATATAAATCGAACATTTCGGGCTGGCAGGGACGCCGGCCCCTACTGAATTCTTTCCATTACATGCATCGGATTACTTCAAAACTTTAGAGAAATGCTCTACAAAATCTCAATTGCTTTCAATATGTTGCTCAA
>DATJPW010000075.1:0-53366 GCA_035506215.1 Desulfomonilaceae bacterium | reverse complement strand
ATTCCATGTTAGACCAGGCGAAGTGCCGGGCGAGCGTCAGGTAACCTACGAACCTGCACACTGACATGAGAAATTATTAGAAGCCTCTCCACAAACCCTTCCGGTCTGTTTTAAGGCTCCAGCAGATTGGCAAAGATGTGTCGGATTTTCGTACTGAGGAAACGGCTACAATTACTTTAGAGTGGACGCGCCCGCCTCGATCTTGCACTGGGAAAAATCAATCTCTTGGCCGCATCCCTTGCAAGTGTGGGGCCTATCAAATTCGTCCGAAAAGATCTCTTTTTCCTTGCCGCAATTAGGGCATTTGCAGATGAAGGACGAAAGATTCTTGTGTGCCTGCAAACCTGGACAATGCATTGGGGTGTTCATCGGCCAAATCCTGTTCGATTTTGTAAATTACGGTACGCTATGCAATGAAACAATAAGGATCAGCCTTCCAGGAGACCTCTAAGTTCTTTTAATTCTTTCTTAATTTCGATAAGTATCTCCCGGTAATCTGCGGGATCCGACGCAGCCAAGCTGTTTACCTGAGCCTCGGCAGCTTCGAATTCCTCTCTGACCTTGGCAATCCTACCGCCTTTCTTCGCCTTCTTTTCCGCGGCGGATTGCTTTTTCATCTCCTGGAGGCGCTTTTTCGCGCCTGCGATGGTGAACTTCTCGTCATACAGGAGATGCTTGATCTCCATGAGGAGTTCCAAGTCTTTTTTGTGATAGAGACGTTGTCGCGCTCTCGTGCGCGTAGGTTTGAGAATCTTGAATTCCGACTCCCAATACCTCAGAACGTACGGCTCCACATTGAGGATTTCACTGACTTCGCCGATCTTGAAATACTGCTTTTCTGGAATCGCGATAGTCATAATTGGACCACCCCTCGAATGACAATCCTCCTAAGAATCGGATCTCCTTCCAGGTCCGGAGGACAGACATGTTCGCCGAATCGGCCTAACCTGTCTTATTCCCTCAAGGTGGAGCCCAATTCCCTTACAAGGGTGGCTGCCACTCGAGAGTGGACCTCCTGGACTTCCTCGTCGGTCAGAGTCCGATCCTCGGACTGGTATCGTATCCGGAGAGCAACACTCTTCTGCCCCTCCGGAATCGATTCTCCTCGATAAATATCGAACAGGATCACGGACGCGATAATATCATGGCCCAAGCGTGAAATCAACTGTTTAATTCTTTCTCCTGAACATTTTTCTTCAACGATGAGTGATAAATCCCTTGCTATATAGGGGTAGCGGGGAATCGGCCTGAAAACTCTCTCCTTGCGGATTTGAATAAACAGAGGCTCCAGGAGAATCTCGAAAACATAAATGTTTCCGGTTAAATCGAGTTCTCGAATTTTCGACGGTAACAACTCGCCAACAAAACCTATTTTCTCTCCTTCCAAGACTAACTCTGCGCATTTGTTGGGATGCAGGAACGCGAGCTTGGAAGGAACGAAACCCACCTCCGGCAGATGTAAACCCTCAAAAAGATTTTCCAGGGCGCCCTTGACATCATAGAAATCTATTTTTTCGTCCTTGGGTAAATTCCATAGCTCGGGGTATCGTGCGCCCACCGCCAGTCCTGCCAATCTCAGGTCCTCGCGGGGAAGCTCCTGACCGGCAACAGGGAGGAACGTCTTGCCTATTTCATGAAGTTTCAAGTTCTCGCATCTGAAGCTTTGGTTGCGCTTCATGACCGATATGAGGCCGGGTATGAGGGAAGTTCTCATCACCGCGTAATCTTCCGTGAGCGGGTTCTTCAGAGGAAGCGCATCCGCGTCTGATCCCGGCATAAGGAACTCACGCGCCGCGGCCGCGGCAACGAAAGACATCGTTATGACCTCTGTGAAACCGGAGGCATTCATCAATTCGTTCACATTCCTCGTGAAGTTATACGTCTCCCTCGTGCGATCCGGCGCCGCCGTATATCGGATCATAGTCAGAGGTATATTCTGAAAACCATGTATTCTAGCCACTTCCTCGATGAGATCCGCTTCTCTGTCAAGATCCCATCGCCAGGGAGGCGGCTGCGCGGTCAAAGTACCTTGCGAATCTCCAGTTTCTTCCGCTTCGATGCCCAGTCGCTTCAGATAAGAAATAATTTTGCCACCCGCCAAAGATACCCCTAGAAGGGTCTTCACCTTGGCAGGTCTGACCTTGACAGCCGGGCGTTCTATAGGAAACGGGTAAACATCAACACGGCCGGACAAAATGGTCCCGCCGGCCAGTTGCTGGATCAACTCCGCAGCGCGGTGAGCCGACCATAAGCTGCCAACCGGATCCACCCCTCGCTCGAATCTGTAAGACGCCTCAGTGGATAATCCGAGGGCTTTTGACGTTCGCCTTATCCCAAACCGCTCAAAGCACGCGCTTTCGATAAGCACTGATGAAGTGTCCGGACTGATTTCCGAATTGAGCCCGCCCATGATGCCGGCCAGGGCCACTGATTTGCGGCCATCTCGTATCATGAGCGCGTTTTCCGGCAGTTTCCGCTCCACGTCATCCAAGGTGGTGAAGGTCTCGCCGGGGTCCGCGCGACGCACCACTATTTTTCGGTCTTCCAGCAGCTTGTAGTCGAACGCGTGTAGAGGTTGTCCACACTCAAGTAGAATCAAGTTGGTGGCGTCTACCACGTTGGAGATAGCTCGCATCCCCGATCGGGCCAATCGTAGCCGAATCTTGAACGGAGAAGGTCCAATGCGTACGCCTTCAACCATCGTGGCCACGTAACGAGGGCAAAGGTCTGCATCAGGAACTTCGATGGTGATCTTGCTTTTGATCTCCGAGGGTTCCGCCCGCAAGTCGACCTTGGGCAACCTCCATTTCTTACCGGATAAGGCCGCCACTTCCCGTGCGGTCCCCAGAATTGATAGGCAGTCACCACGATTGGGGGTCACTGAGGTGGTGAGGATGGAATCCTCTATGAACGGAAGAGCCTGGGGCAGCGGAAGGCCCACCGGAGTGTCCGCTTCGAGAATAAGTATCCCCGAAGCATCGTCACCCAAGTCCAACTCTTTTTCGGAGCAAAGCATTCCAGGCGAGAGCACCCCTCTGATCTCTTTTTCCTCCATCTTCTCACCAGACGGGAGAACTGCTCCTGGAGGGGCATACGGCACAATTTGGCCCACTTGTATGTTCGGCGCGCCACAAACCACTCGCGCTTTGTTCTTCCCCAGGCTGATGCCTGCCAAACTGAGTTTCTCGGATGAGGGATGAGGAACTATGTCTTCGATCTTGGCGGTGACGATACCTTGCAGATCTCTTCCCACGTGGGTAATGCCTTCAACCTCTATACCACCCATGGTGAGAAGGTCTGCAACCTCTTCGACTGACAGGTCCACATCCACGAATTCTTTCAGCCAGTTCAAGCTGACGAGCATTTGCTCTTACCCCCTGGGGTTTTCAAGACCTCCGCACGTTCAACCGTAGCGGAGTCATTTTTGCCGGTTTCTTCGCGTCTATTCCGCTTGCAAGCGTCGGCGATCAGAATTGGTTGAGAAATCGAATGTCATTCTCGTAAAAGAGGCGAATATCAGGAATCCCGAACTTCAGCATGGCGACACGCTCAATCCCCAATCCAAAAGCAAAACCGGTATATTTATCGGCATCGTAATTAACAAAGCGATACAGTTCCGGGTCCAACATTCCTGAACCCAGGATTTCAAGCCAGCCGCTAAACGAGCATGTTCTGCACCCGCTCCCGCCACATATGACGCACTCGATGTCCACCTCGGCAGACGGCTCGGTAAAGGGGAAAAAACTCGGCCGAAACCGTAGAGCCAGTCTCTTGCCGAAGTATTCATGCACAAAGGCTGTAAGCACTCCTTTGAGATCGGCCAGCGAGATCCCCTCGTCCACCCAAAGGCCTTCGATCTGCATGAACATTGGGGAATGGCTAATGTCCGCGTCCCGGCGATAAACTTTTCCCGGACAAATAACCCTCACTGGCGGTTGCTGTTTTTCCATGGTCCTTATTTGCACGGGCGATGTATGTGTCCTGAGCACCACGTTGTCGGAGAAGTAAAACGTGTCCTGCATATCTCGCGCGGGATGATCCTTAGGGATGTTGAGTGCTTCGAAATTGTAATAGTCCAGCTCCACCTCTGGCCCTTCGGCCAACTGGAAGCCTAGCCCTGCGAAAACTTCGATCAGTTCGTCCGCCACCCGGTTGAGAATATGAGAACGGCCAAGAATGCTCCGCCTCCCTGGTAGGGTAACGTCAACGAACTCCGAAACCAGTTTCTCGCGTTCAGCCTCTTGCTGGAGAGCAGCCTGCTTATTGTCAAATTCCTGCTCCAACTCCGCCTTAATTTGATTGGCAAGCTGCCCCATCTGAGATCGCTGTTCAGGAGGCAGGTCCTTCAGACCTCTTAGGAAAGTCGTCAGGTCTCCTTTCCTACCTAGCACACGGGTCCGAATTTCAGTCAGTTGCTTGGCATCAGCCAGTTCCACTATCTGAGCCAAGGTCTTTTCCTTAAGCTGAAGGAGCTGTTCTTTCATGACCGCCTCAACCAATCAAAACAGCGGTCCTGCAAGACCGCTGTACGCCTGAGCTAATAAGATTTGGAAAACCGAACACCGGACAATTCAGGAATTAGTCCACCGCCGGTTTCATATAAAGGCCTCAAGCCTTCAGGGCTGCCTTAGCCTGCTCCACTATTGTACGGAATGCAGGCTCATCCGTTATGGCGAGATCTGAGAGGACCTTTCTGTCCAAGAGGATCCCCGCTTTCTTTAGACCTTCAACGAAGCGATTGTACGGCAGACCGTTAAGCCTCGCGCCCGCGCTTATTCTTGTGATCCAGAGGCGACGGAAATCCCGTTTTCGAGTTCTCCGATCTCGGTAAGCATAGACGAGGGCTCGCTCCACAGTTTCCTTTGCTTGTTTTAAAGTCCTGCTGCGTCCGCCCACGTATCCTTTGGCGGCTTTTAGGATTTTTTTCCGTCTGGCCCTACTTGCGGGCGAACATCGTACTCGAGGCATTGGTGACTCCTTGGGGCGGTAAACCGAAGATAGAAGTGCCCCAGCTCATTTGTGGTCCGAAATCCTCCGGAGAATGATTCATTGATCACAGGTACGGCAGTAGGCGTCTTATCTGCTTAGCATCGCTGAGGCTGATATAGCCCCCTTGTCTTTGATTTCTCTTCTGCTTTGTAGTCTTGTGGCTCAGCAGGTGACTGTGATACGCCTTTTTCCGTTTTATTTTTCCGCTCTTAAGGAGCGCGAACCTTTTGGCAGCTCCCCGGCATGTCTTAAGTTTTTGAGGCATCTTCAAATCTCCCTGTCTTACGGCAGGCGGAGGGCCCATGAACCGCAATCAGACATATTAAACTTTTTTTTATACCTGATTTCCGCAATTGAGACAATCGTTTTATCATTTCGCCGAAAATTTCTCTCCAATGATTATCGGAACAGGCTGAACTGGCGTAGCTTGACGGGCTTGGCCGAGGCTTCGCCTACGGGAACGTAACCCACGTACCTCGCGGGTAGTTGTTGCGGGGCATAATATTCAAAGCCTGGCCACTGATCGTACTTGTCCGTAACAGCTTTATCCACGGTGTACCATGTTTTCCAATGGGACCCGTCTTCGGAAATCTCCACGCGCCATTGTTGCGGGACGGATTGCTCATCTCCCCATACAATCCTCAGTCTGGACACGGGCACCACCGCGCCGAGATCGAGCACAACCGGAAACGAACTACTCTGCCCGGTCGGGAGAATATCCACAAATTCCGGTCCTGGGTAACCCTTCAGGATTTGAAGCCCCTTGTCCTCGGGCTGACCGTTGATCAGAACTCTGGCATTTTTTGCATAATCTGTGAAATAGGAGTCCAGGGGGTTCCTGAGTATGTCATCATGAGCCAGGGACAGGTGAAAAACCTTTTGTTTGACCTGATTCACCAACTCCTTGGCGATAATGTAATTACCTCCGTTGGTAAGGTGGCACCAATCGGTGAACACCCAGTCCGACACGCTGTCAAAAATGCCCGTCAGGTCCACCACTTCAAAACCGATCTCACCGCATCTTTTTTTCACCTGGTCCACCAGCACATCATAAGTCTGCGCCGCGTTGTAAAAGCCGATTTTCTCCATCCCGGTGACCGCTTCGATACGCTCTTCAATAGGAGTACGCTTCTTCTTACTGTTCCGAAACATCGGCTGAAGAGCAAGCACGTGTGGAACGCCGTCGGTCTTCAGAGTTTCATGATACATGGCCACCACGTCTGCGACCTGCCGTATGTTGCGATCCCGATACGCGATCATCTCGGGGGTCGCGTCCTGAGGATGAGCAGCGAATCCTCGGTTTTCCATGAGTATCCCAGGCCCTTCCCCACCGCTGAAGGCCAGCCACGTGAAAAAATAAGTGTTCCTTTTGAGCCAGAGGGTGAGGTAATTCATGAATCCCCGGCGGCTCATATCCATAACCTCTGTAATTACTTCATAGTATGGTCCTTCTGTAAAGTAGTTCCAGTCCTTCAGAGGTCGAGCCACCGTGTGGACTTCGTTGGCCCCGTCCAGCGAGACCAGGAGATCGGGCTGAAAAAGACGAAGCTTGGCCAGGTAGCGCATAAAATTGTTTTGATATACATAACCGGATACCCCGGCGTTGATGACTCGTATCCTCTTACCATTGACCTTTTCGCGAATTGCGGGGTCCGAGTTGAAGATTTGTTCCATGAGGTGCGGTATGTTCCATCGGAACGTAACCTCGTAAAAATCACAGACCGAATCCGCAGGCGGCACCGGACCTCTGCCGAATACCACCGACCCGCCGCACACGAATACTCTGAATTCATTCGGCGGTTTTTCCAAAGGAACATCTTCGAAGTCCTTGAAACTTTCGTCATTGATGTATTCGTATGAATTTCCCAAGCGCGTATTCCGTATCGTGGCAAATCCCGGTGTCGGCTCGTACCCGTACTGGGGCGCGACCTTTTGAGAACTCTGTCGTGCCAGATCCATGTCACGGCCCTTGTAAGCCTGTCCCACAGGAGAAGCCTTTACACGAAGATACGCATAATATTCGAGCGCAGCCAGAACCCCGAAGACCACCGCGGCGAGAAAGACGACGTAAAGACAAATAAATACAAAACGTTTGAGGCTTTGTGCCCAGCCCGAATGGCGCTGTTTATTGGCGGTCACAATTTCCGATGATTTATCATTTTGGTCCATTCATTCCTCCCGGGACCGGCTCAATGATTCTCAAGCGATCTATTTACCAAATTTGTGACATGGGTGGTAGAGATGGGTTTCAAACCTGAGCCGTACGGTGGCCCTTTGCGAGCATCATTAGCAGACGGGCGGCGGCAGGACAATGTAGGGGCGCACTGCCGTGCGCCCCTACTATCATTCCTTTCCGAAGGCCGTTGTTGAGATGGTTTCTAGAAGAGCTGATAGATGAAAGGCGCCACCACCGGTGAACTGGCCGCCAGAGCTATGAATGTGGACAGTATCACCAACACTATCAGTATCGGAGCCAGCCAAAATTTCTTGCGCACCTTTAGAAAATCCCAGAGTTCCGTTACCAGGGACATTTCTTGCCCTCCTGCCGCGCAGGGCCTCATTCTCAAAACAGGGTGTAAATGAAAGGCGCTGCAACCGGCGAGCTGGCCGCCAGAATTATAAATGCCGACAGAATCACCAACACTATCAGTATCGGAGCCAGCCAAAATTTCTTGCGCACCTTTAAGAAATCCCAGAACTCGCCTATTAAAGACATCTTAATTCCTCCTGACCAACCTCTTATCAATATTTGTCAGAATTGCTTCTTGTATCGCTCCAAGTCGGTGCTCGACTCCTCTTGCCGCGGCGTCCAATACGAGGACGCATCCGGCTCCCATTTTCTGTCCATGGGGTCTTTGCCCACCAGCTTCATAATCAGACCTGTAGGAGTTATTACGATAAAAAAAATGATTGTAAGCAGCACCCTGGAGACAAAGTATCCCAATACCACCGAGAAACCGAGCCAGACGTCGTATATAACCCTGAACAACGGCCTGACGAGCCGGGCCAGGCACAAAGCTACGGCAAGTACCATCCAGACATAACCGGCGCCGGATCCTTTCCGGAACACGAGATATATTCCGATCAGACCCGGTATAACCAGAAAGAGCAGCGCGAGAATGTTGAGATCGCGGCTCGACGGCTCTCGCAAAGCAGCTCGAATTTCTTCTCTGATTTCATTAATTATGTTCATTGCAGCGAAACAACCTCTGAATTAATCCAGCTCGTATTCTTTTCTCCAATCCTTGTCATCCTTCAACTGAGGTTGATCTTTCTTGTCCAGAATAAAACGCCCGAGCACCAGGTAATCCATCTCCGTGCGCATAAAGCACAGGTACGCGTGTTCAGGACTCATTACGATGGGTTCACCCCGAACATTGAATGATGTGTTCACGATTACCGGACAGCCTGTTTTTTCTTTAAATATCCTTATCAACTCATGGTACAAAGGATTGGTTTCCTTGTGGACCGTCTGGATACGCGCGGAATAATCCACGTGAGTAATGGCCGGGATCTCCGAGCGGACCACGTTGAGCTTATCGATCCCCCACAAGCGTTCCTCGTCGGGGGCCATTTTTCGCCTCTTATTCTCATCTACGTAAGCCACCAGGAGCATATATGGTGAAGGTCGGTCCAGTTCAAAATATTCTCCCACTTCTTCCATCAAGACCGAAGGGGCGAATGGTCTGAAACTCTCCCGATACTTGATCTTCAGGTTCATTTGGGACTGCATCTTCGGATTGCGTGCGTCGCCAATAATGGACCGCGATCCCAGCGCTCGGGGACCGAACTCCATCCTGCCTTGGAACCAACCAACGACCTTGCCCTGCGCGATCAGGTCGGCCACCGCGCCGGGCAGGTCACCATCATCCAGATGCCGATAGGGATAATCATGAGAATCAAGAAATTCCCTTATCTCTTCATCCGTATATGACGGTCCAAGGAACGAGCCCATCTGTGAGTCTCTGGCATCGTCGGTGATGCGTTCATTATCGAGCAATTGATGCCAGGCAAATAAAGCCGCGCCCAGCGCTCCGCCAGCGTCCCCTGCTGCAGGTTGAATCCAGATGTCGTCGAAAGGCGCTTCTCGGAGAATTCGGCCGTTACCTACACAATTCAGCGCAACACCGCCTGCAAGGCACAGATATCTCTCACCGGTCAATTTGTGAATGTGCCGCGCTGTTCGCATCATCACTTCTTCCGTTACGACTTGCACCGACCTGGCAAGGTCCATTTCTCGTTGCGTCAGCTTGCTTTCAGGCTTTCTCGCCGGACCGTCGAAGAGCTTCTCAAATTTCTTCCCGGTCATGGTCAGACCGTACGGATAGGTAAAATACTCCATGTTCAACTTGAAAGAGCCGTCTTCTTTGACGTCTATCAGCTCCTTCATTATGAGATCTACGTACTTGGGCTCGCCATACGGCGCTAATCCCATGACCTTGTATTCTCCGGAATTCACCTTGAAACCGGTGAAATAGGTAAAGGCCGAATAAAGTAGACCCAATGAGTGAGGAAATTTAATCTCATATTGGATCCGGACTTTGTTACCTTCACCCACTCCGAAGCTGGTGGTAGTCCACTCTCCTACGCCGTCCATCGTCAGGAAGGCTGCGCGGCGGAACGGTGAAGGAAAGAAAGCGCTCGCGGCATGAGCTTCATGATGCTCGGGGAACAAGATTTTGCCTTCATATCCGAGGCTTTTGCGAATCAGGTCCGGGATGTGCAATTTTTGTTTCAACCAGAGCGGCATGGCCATCAAGAATGATGCCCAACCCTTCGGAGCAAAAGACAAATAAGTCTCCAGCAGCCTCTCGAATTTCAAAATTGGTTTGTCGTAAAATACTACGTAGTCCAGATCTTTCGCTGTAATCCCGCCCTGTTGTAAACACCACGCGGCCGACTCGTGGGGAAACTTGTGGTCATGCTTCACCCGCGAGAAACGCTCCTGCTGCATTGCCGAGATGATGTCCCCATCTCTGACCAAGCACGCGGCGCTGTCATGGTAAAATGCTGATATTCCTAATATATTCATGTGACGCCGGTTTGTTTTATCTCCGGAGCTTGATCCGCGAAAAAAGTGTAATTCTATACCTCAAGTGCTCTCTTTATAGCAAACACTTCTCTAGAGCAAGAGGGCCGATAGGATGAGTCGATTTTTTTCATGTTTGCCGCTCCCCGTTTTTATGTGAAGATGCGGAGTGCTGAGGTAAATTCTCAGTCGGGATAATTGATGGAATTTCATTGTGATCAGCTGGACGCGAGCCGTTATGTGTCGAAAAACGCTTCTTGCGATCAAAATTAAGGTCTGCGTGTTGGTCCTATTGGGCGTAGTACAACTTGCAGCCACGTTCTTTGCCGTGATTCCGGGGTACATCAATGTTGACGAAGCAATTTACCACTGGATGGCAAAGAGTTTCCATCAGACTGGAGGACTCGCTCTCAGGAACGGATGGGATGACGCGCCCGCGCGCGAATTGGCGCATCGATTCATCAAGGTTCACAACGGCAAGCTATATCCCCAATATCCTTATTTGTTCCCGGTGGTTGCCTGGCCATTCTACAGCGTGGCCGAATTTTTCGGTCTGTTCGTGTTGAATTCCATATCTTTTATAGGGATCGTCGCGCTCTGCTTCAGTACGGCCAAGCGGTTATTTATGGACGTAAATTTGGCGCTGAATGCCTGCCTCATTCTCATCCTGGCTACGTTCGCCTGGGAGTACTCTCAGGCTGCGTGGCCGCATGCTTTGGCTTTGCTATTTGTAATTGGGTCGTTTCGCCTCATGGTAGGCGCTTTTTATGCGGCAACTGAACGCAGTGCGATCTTGATGGCCCTGGCTGCCGGATTAGTTGCGGGGTTTGCTCCAGGAGTCAGGATTGACGCGATTTTGATCCTTCCTTGTCTGGTCCTCCCATTTATTTTCGTTCGGCCATGGCGGCCCCGGCAAGCTTTCATGATTATTTCAGGCGCGATCCCTGGCTTGATATTGTTGGCCGTGACCAACTTTGCCAAGTTCGGAGTTATCGATCCTCTCTCCTATGGTGATGACGCGGGCACGCCGGCTTTACCGGCCACAAGCTTTATCCTGGCACTTTTTGGAGCGTTGCTCCTAGCTTGGCTCATGACACGAACACGGTTTTCTGATTTTTTTTACACCAACAGAAAGAGACTATTTTTTGTCGCAGCGGGTTTGGCGCTCATAACGGTCTTTGCTGCCCCACAATCCGTGGAGCCGATCGAGCAATTAGTCGAGAACGGATACGTCTCCTTGATAGACATAAGAGCACTTGACCCTGGGCTCCAAATTTCCGGTGCTGAGAAGAGGCCAAGTGGGGCGGTTGTATCCGCTGGAGGGCTTCGAAAAGCACTTGTACAGAGCCTGCCTTATCTTGTGCTTCTATTGATACCGATTACGAGGCTATTACAGAGGTCTGAGGATAGGCCCGCCCTCGCAATGTTGCTTCTCGCACCTCTGATTTACATGGGTTATCATTGCTACGCGTTTGTTGAACTTATGGGTGGCGGCTTAACTCTTAATGCCCGATATTATGTGGCATGTCTGCCGTTTATTGCGATTCTTTGCTCATATTCTTTGAGGGAGCTGGCTCGTATGTCGGGACCGCGGCTCAGCCCGTTTTATGCCGGCGTAACTTGTGTTGTTACTGTAGGAATTTATTTGGCTTGGACCAGACTGTTGGCCGAAAAGGTCGATGATCTGGCTTTTCCCTTGTTAGTGATACCGCTCTTGATGGCGGTGTTGCTCCTGTGTTTGATATTGGTCAGTTTATTCTTTAATTTTAAGCGATCCCAGGTGCTTAGCGTGTCTGTGTGGGCGCTGATCACGGTTGCATTTGTTTGGTCCGGTCTTACGGCTTTGACTCATGACTACCCGATCCATCGTCGGTGGCGATCAGTACACTACTTTCATGGCCAAGAGGTGCTTCGAAATGTTCCTTCGGGTTCCCTTCTGCTCGCGGACATAACTTCTTTTCCTGCATCCATAACCGTGATTGAGAAAGACAGCGTGCGGGTAGGACTCGTGGACAAATACATGATTGAGGACTTCTCGAACTTGCTGGACTTGAATTTCAAAGCAGGACACAGAGTATTTGGTTTCTTTAACAACGGGCTATGGAAAGAACTCGAAACCGGAGCATTACGGTCCTACAAAATCACCAGGTACGTGACTTTTCCAATTCATACCTTGGCGGAAATATCTTGTCTGCCGCAGGCCGGGGGCTCATGATGTCGCTGTGTGGTCCCTCCCTTATGCTACGCGCGCTAAACGCACTTGCGCAGTTCACGCTTTCCGCCGACATTACTGCGGCCTTCTCTTACCTATGAGTCTGGATATGTTTCGGTCTTCGCCGGCTTCCGGCTCGTGGATCAGAATCTCAAATTGGGCGAAATACTTGCCCAGGGCTTCGGGCTCCACAAGGTAGTCAGGATTGAAACCCGGCTGCACACTGGTATGCCGTCGGTTAAATGTGGCATAGAATAGCAGGCCGCCCGGCTTCAGAGTGTCTTTGATTCCATGCACAAGAGACTCTGAAAAGAAGTAAAACACCACCACTAACTCGTAAAAGCTCTCGGGGAGCCAAAAATCATCCAGGTCCGCGACGACGCAATCGATGTCCAGCCGTCTACGGTCGGCTTCCGCTCGTAATCTTGAAAGAGCTACGAAACTTATATCAACCGCGTCAACTCTATAGCCGCGTTCGGCCAGGAAAACCGCATTCCCTCCTCGACCGCAGGCCAAATCCAACGCGCGGCCTGTATTAAGTATATTGCTGTGCTGAACAAGAAAAGGGTCAGGGGCCGGGATGTCGTTCGGCTCGGCGGAATAGCGCTGATCCCACTTTTCACGGTCGCTCTTCAAAAGAAGACCTGACAATTACTCTCGGAATTGTTCACCTGACAAACCCTACGTCCCCCTTACCCTCCCCTCTCCCGCCAGAGGAGAGGGTTTTAGAATCCCCTCCCTCGACGGGAGGGGAGAGGGGAGGGTGATTGATGTGAAATCATTGTTAAATTCTAGAGGGTTTGCAAAATATATAATCCCAAAAAATTTGTGAGGAGCAGAATGGTCTGCTGAATGCAGGCATCAGCCGCCGTCCACATGTTGGCGCTCTTTTTCATAATACCACGATTCAGGATTGGTAAAGAACAACTTAAGGTCTTTGAGGGCTACAAAGTGGCCGCGTTCTTCTCGAATCATAAGGTCGAGAAAATCTCGTTCCTGCGAGTCAACTGCATTTTTGAGCTGCTCTTCGTAGAAATTGATGGAGCCCTGTTCCATGTCCAACCCGACCTCGATGGCCTCCAAATCCCCGGATTCCGATTTTACCTGCCCGCTCAGTTTGGTGATTCTATCGCTGATAAGTTGTTTCAGGTCTTGGTTCTCGGTCCTACAGGCCATCCAGTCCTGTGACCAGACCTGTTTATTGTAAAGGGAATCGTAAATCTGCTTCACCCGCTGCATATGTATGCCCTCATCTGCCATGAGCTTGCGAAACAGTTCCTTGCCCATCGCATTGCCGCACTTTTCCGCAGCGTTCTTGTAAAATTCCCAGCCCGATTGCTCCTTCTCCATGGCCGTTGCCAGCATTTGCAAAGACCTGTCACATACGTTCACCATTTTTGTCCTCCTGGAAAACAAGTAAACGTTCTTTCATTACAAATTCTTCAAGCGGCGTAAACCCGTCTCAAACGCCTTCGCCCTGGGCCGCAGGCATTGTGAAGACTCGCGCGGCCAATTCCTGATCGATCATGAATAGTCCGCCTCCCTGGTCTCCGGCCAGCTTGAGCTTTTGCACTACACCGTCGGCCGATGCTTCCTCTTCCACTTGTTCAGTGACGAACCACTGAAGAAAGGCATTGGAAGCATGATCTTTTTCCTCAACAGCGAGGTTTACGAGACCGTTGATAAGCCCTGTCACTTTCTGCTCGTGCCGGTACGCGTCTTCAAAGGCGTTCAGTGGTGAACTCCACGCGGTGGGAGGGCCTTCAATGGGCATCAACAAGACCCGGCCACCCCGTCCGACAATGAAGTCGTTGAATTTCATCGCGTGCACAAGCTCTTCCTGCACCTGACATCTCATCCAGTTGGCAAAACCCCGAAGATTAATCGACTCGAAATAAGCAGCCATGGACAGATAAAGGTAAGAAGAGTACAGTTCCGCATTGAGCTGTTTATTAAAGGCCTCTTGAATCCTATCGCTGATCATTCCGCCATCCTTTCAGTAATTCGAAGTTCCGGAATCAAGCAATACTCTTGCCGGTTTCAAATCCAACAGGGTTCCCTTTTGATAGCACCCGAGATTTACAATGGATCAACATCGTTGATCACTCGACTCTAATTAGTAGCTAAACATTCAGCCCTTTCTCCGCAAGCCTGCCCCTTCAACTCACATTGCTGGCGGGAGATCTGTGAGGAATTCGACTCAATTGACTTGACAGAGCGCGCTTCTTTCTGGTAACCGAAGTATCTCTAGTCATGGGGATGAACTCAACCTGGAAGGTGGTCGGCGACGCTCTTCAGCTCGGTGCGTCCATCGTCCTTGCTGTATTTATAGGAGCTGGCATCGGCTACTGGCTTGATGGCAAGCTCGGCACCTTTCCCTACCTGAGTATCATCTTTTTCTTTTTGGGGATAGCTGCTGCAGGCCGAAACGTTTGGCTTGCCGTGAGAAAGCAACTCCGGGAAGACGAGGAAAAACGGCGCAAATGAATTTTGAGAAAATCCCCCGGATTTGGTTGATTATCTGCGGATTGGTTTACCTGTCCGGGTTGTTCGCTTGTCTGCTGCTGGCGCCGCATGCATTCACTCTTGGATTCGGATTCGGAGGCGCCCTGGTGCTACTGAATTCGTGGGTCTCGGCGTGGAGAATTCGGAAAGCCGAATTCCGGGCCCGGATTCGAGTAATAGCATCGGTGGTGGGTGGCTTCTATGTGCGGCTTTTGATCGTGGGCGCGTTTATTTACTGGTTAATAAAATATATGGCAGTGGACCCGGTGGGTCTTGTCACTGGTTTGTCGGTGGTTCCCGCCGGACTCTTCGTAATGCTGATCCTGATATATTTCGCAAACAGAAGACCTGGGGAGGTCTAGTCAATGGCTGCTGATATTCATCCGCCAGTGTTCACGGACTACATTTCCAATCCAGCATTTCATTCTATGGAAGCCTTTTGGAACAAATGGGGCATTCAACATACCGATCTGAATAATGTCCTCAACACTTGGCTGGTGATGATCGTGCTCATCATCCTGGCCTGGCTGGTAAAGAGAAAGCTTGAGATGGTCCCGAAGGGATCCCAGAATTTCTGGGAGGTAGTGGTGTCAACGCTGGAGGACATTGTGGTGCAGACCATGGGAGAACATGGTCGCCCGTTCTTTCCGCTTGTTGCTTCATTGGCGTTATTTATTCTTTCATGCAATCTCATCGGTATCTTGCCATGGTTCCAGTCGTCCACGAATAATCTTAATACGACTCTGGCCCTGGCGTTAATAGCATTTATTATGACGCATTACGTGGGCATCAGGGCTCATGGTGTGAAATATGTGAAGCACTTTTTGGGACCGGTATCTTGGCTGGTCCCTCTTTTGTTTCCCATTGAAATTATCAGCCATTTGAGCCGCATACTGTCTTTGAGCTTTCGACTTTTCGGCAACATTATGGGTGAAGATCTGGCTATCGTGATTCTCACATTACTCTTACCTTACTTGATCCCGTTGCCGATGATGGTCTTGCAAGTGTTCACCTCTTTTATTCAGACACTGGTGTTTATCATGCTGACCATGATGTACATCTCGGCATCTCTGGAAGAGGCTCACTGATATCAGACAACAGGGAGGTTTTAATCTATGAGAAGAGCATTTCTTGCCGGCTTGATTATTCTGGGTATCACCTTGTTTGCAGGTTTGGCATTCGCGGCCGAGTCGAGTGAAGGTATGCTCGGTGTTATTCAGTATACTGTCTTGGGCGCGGGCTTGGCTATCGGACTCGGCGCTATAGGAAGTGGTGTCGGCATGGGGCACGCTATCGGCGGTACTGTGGAAGGAATGTCGAGGAACCCGGAAGTTGGTGGCCGTCTTCTGACAACCATGATCATCGGTTTGGCCATGATTGAATCTCTGACCATTTACGCTCTGGTCATTGCGCTCATCCTGCTGTTCGGTAATCCTTACATAAAGTAAGAATCTTCGCGCTCTAAGCGATTGCTCCGCCCGTCCGCCGGGCGGGCGGAGTAACCAACCGCATGAAAAGCTCATCCACTGCATTGACTTTATCCATGATTCTGCTACGATTCCCATGCCCTGTAGGTGAAGTCTCCTGAGGAGATTGAGTATCACCGTCAGAGCTGGCGGCAGTTCAAGATTATTAGAGTACGGCATCTGAAATCTCTGCCGTGACTAAGACTTAGAGAGGGTGTTTCAGTGAAATTCAATGATACTTTCCGGTCATCTCCCCCCAGAGCGGCTCAACAGCCCGGCTCACAAGATATTCGTTTCGAGCGTCTCCCACCAATGAAGGCACAGGTGGGGCCCGCGGCGGCGGGACAGGAACCAAAGATTGCAGGAGTTCCTGACGCCGGTAAACCCCTTGCCGTAAAAGAGATCAACACCGGTCACTCTCGCCGGCGTGTCTCTCATTCTGACAGCGATCTTCACACTTTTCAGGACAGACTCCGCATGGGCAAAGTAAAACTATGTGATGTATGCGGTGGAGTAATGGTCAAGTCCTCACGCATGATCCTCTCGGCGCTGGCGGGTCTGGCATTGATCGTGCTGGGGGCCATCCTCATGGGCCTGTACGGCTTTGCCACGAATTTCTATCAGCCCCCCTGGTTTGTTCGATTTTTGCTGCCTGCGGGGTATTACGTAGGATCTATAATGGTAGGCATCGGAATCATCTTCTTTTTTATTCGTGAAAAGATCTGGTATTGCCCCAAATGCAGCGAAATCAGGAGACGATAGCCTACGACAAAGCCCTCGTTTATTTCCAGCCTTGAAAAATGAATTCCGTTCCTGTAGGTTAATTTTTTTGATCATACTCCTTGCCCCTCGGGGCTTGACAGCCGAAAGGAGAATCTATGAGACGCTACGAGTCAGTTATCATCCTCGACCCCGACATGCCCGACGACGACGTGCGTGCCTTCACCGAGCGATACACAGAGCTCATCAAGAGTTATGGTGGGGACGTCATTAAGGCCGATGACTGGGGTCTGAAAAAGCTTGCCTATCTTGTAAAAAAGCGGGAAAAAGGCCGGTACGTTTTCTTTGATTATGCGGGCGTACCCGCTCTGCTCGATGAGATGGAGCGACAGTTCAAGATTTCTGAGGACGTTATCAAATTTCTTAGCATTAAGCTAGACTCGGAGATCGATCTGGAAGCTCTCAAAGCCGAGGCCGAAGCAAAAGCAAAGGAAGCGGCCGCATCAAAAGTCGCGGCGGTAGAGGAACCGCCCGCGCCTGAAGCCCCACCCGGCGAAGAGCCCACGGCAGCCGCTTCGGAGGAAGCCTCGGTCAACGAACCATCGTCAGGCGAATCAGCAGACCAGCCCCCGCAAGTTGCGGCGCAAACAGAGCAGCCTGAAGAGAGCCAAGCCGGCGAGCCGGAGAAAAAGGAGGAATTGACATGAGCAAGCCTCCGAGAAAACGCCCCTTCCCCAGAACCAAAGTTTGTCGGTTTTGCGCGGATTCGTCACTGAGAATGGATTACAAGGAACCAAACTTGCTGAGAGCATTCATAACCGAGAGGGGAAAAATAGTTCCCAGGCGCATTTCAGGAAATTGCGCCAAGCATCAGAGACAATTGACTACGGCCATCAAGAGGGCCAGAAACATCGCCTTGCTGCCATTCACGGTACCCAGGCGGTAATCCCCCGAAAGTGGAGCTCAATCAATGGATATTATACTCCTTGAACATATCGACGAGCTTGGAACCGTCGGACAAACTGTCAAAGTGAAAGACGGGTATGCCCGGAACTACCTGATTCCGAAAAAGTTGGCTTGTCCGGCGACGGAACAGAACCTCAATTTCTATCGAACTCTCATAGAATCAAGGCAAAAAAAGCTGGCCAAAGAAAAGGCCTCCGCAGAGACCCAGGCGCAAAAGCTTTCATCCGTCACCTTGACGTTTTTCAGGAAATCCAGAGATCAGGAGTCCCGACTCTTTGGCTCCGTTACCGGAGCCGATATCTCCCACGCGCTGGCGGAGAAGGGGTTTGAGTTCGACAAGAGGCGGATATCGCTTTCCGAACCTCTCAAGACGTTCGGAGAATTCAAGATCGATATCCGGCTTCATCCCGAGGTGAAGGCAGCGGTGAATGTGATCGTAAAACCGGAGGGAGAAACTGAGGATGCCGGCTGAACCCACGGGTCAGATGAGGGTGCCGCCTCAGTTTGCTGAGGGTGAACGCGCAATTCTGGGCGGCCTGCTTCTGGACAATGATGCCTTGCCCAAGGTCATGGCGGTTCTGTCGCCGGAAGACTTCTATCGTGAAGCCCACCGCGGCATTTTCAAGGCAATGTTGGATTTGTTCAATAAGAACGAGCCGGTTGACTGGATCACACTCACAGCCGTCCTGAAGGAACAGGGGCAGTTGGAGAGCGTGGGGGGGCACGGCTTCCTGGCCGAACTGGCTGATGCCGTCCCGAGCGCGGCGAACATCCTCCACTACACCAGAATAGTCAAAGAAAAATCGGTTCTTCGGCAGATCATATCCGCGGCCACGGAGATAAGTACGCGATGCTACGAGGACCACACAAGTGTCGATGAATTCTTGGATGAAGCTGAGCAAATCATCTTCAAAGTGGGAGAATCCAGGATACAGGCAGGCTTTGTCCACATCCAGGACCTGATGAAAGTCAGCTTTGCGAATGTAGAAAGACTCTATGAGCGCAAGGAAAATGTTACGGGCGTGCCATCAGGATTCGGCGACCTGGATGCGTTTACCGCTGGGTTTCAGCGTTCGGACCTCATCATCGTGGCGGGTCGGCCGTCTATGGGCAAGACTTCGTTTGCTCTGAATGTGGGCATGCACGCGGCAATAGATCATGGGGTCCCCACAGGGATATTCTCACTCGAAATGAGTAAAGAACAGATCGCACTGAGGATGCTCTGTGCCAAGGCACGAGTGGACCTCAAAAAGCTGCGTACCGGGTACTTGGCCAAGCAGGATTGGACCAACCTGACCCTTGCTGTGGGCAATATCTCGGATGCGCCCCTTTACATCGACGATACCCCCGCGATCAACACTTTGGAGCTTCGGGCCAAGGCCAGACGCCTGAAGAAAGAGATAGGCTTGGGCCTCATTGTTGTGGATTATCTTCAATTGATGCGTGGGGCGACAAAATACGATTCCAGAGAAAAGGAGATATCTGAAATTTCCCGCTCCTTAAAAGCCTTTGCCAAGGAACTCGACTTGCCGGTCATCGCGCTTTCTCAATTGAATCGCAAGGTAGAAGAGCGTCCGAACAAGAGACCGCAACTAGCCGATCTCCGGGAATCAGGGGCCATCGAGCAGGACGCGGACGTGATCATTTTTATCTACAGAGATGAAGTGTACAACAAAAACCCGGACAATCCGAAAAAAGGTGAAGCCGAAATAATCATCGGAAAACAGCGTAATGGACCCATAGGAGTTGCCAGAGTCCACTTCAAGGCCGAGCTCTCCAGCTTTTATCCCTTTTCTCAGAGAGAAGATGATATGCCCGATACTGACGACGATTCCGCCATTCTGTCGAACATTTAGGAAGTTGTCTCCGATCGGGTTGAATTCCCAAATGCGCTGTCTGCAGAATTCTCGGCAGTTTTTAGACCCAGAATTCGGTAGAGTGTCACAGGGCCTTCCAAACCCTTAAGATGGGTCTCCCTGACAGTTCCCACCACCAACTCTTCGGCAAGTCTGTTATAAACCGCCGGCGTTACCAGGATTTCTCCTCCAGCGGTTTGGGCCTCGACCCGAAAGGCCACGTTGATCGGGCTCCCCACCGCACCATACTTCTTGCGTTTGTGTGAGCCTATATTTCCCACGACCAGTTCGCCACAGTCGATGCCGATTCCCATCTGAAGCTGGGGCTGACCCAACCGAAGCCCCTCCTCGTTGAATTTCTCCATAGCTGCCTGCATGTCGATTGCACATGTAATCCCTCGCTTAAAGTGGTCGGAGAACGGCCGAGGGGCTCCGAAGAAAACTAGAATTCCGTCTCCCATGAACTCGTCAATAGTACCTCCATGTCGCAGGACGATTTCAGTCATGGTTTCCAGGTACCGATTAATTATTTCTAAGACATGACGACACCCCAAGGATTCGGTCATGGAGGTGAAGCCCCGGAGATCCGATACCAGAACAGTAATGTCCCTCACCTCTCCACCGAGATTGATTCCTCCGGGCGATTCGAGTATCTCACTGACTACTTCCTCGCTCAGATAAGAGCCGAATGTCTCTCGTACAAAGGCTCTTGCGGCCTGCTCCCGCGCCAAACTTTGCTCGGCCTGCTTGCGCTCGGTGATGTCCAGTAGAATACCTTCATAGTGGGCAATCTCACCTTTTTCGTTCGGCATGATCCACATGCGCTCATCCATCCAGCGAGTCTCATGCGTACCGGTAATAATACGATATTCCTGGCTAAATTCCCTTTGAACCCTCTCACGGGAATACTCTCTCAGTCTTGTCATGACCCTTTCGAGGTCTTCAGGGTGAATTATGTCCACAAAGGTTTTCCGGCCGGAGTAAAAATCGTCGAGCGAATAACCCAAGTGTCTAACGTTTTCAGACACGTACTCAACAGGCCACGGTGGAGCAGACCCAAATCGGAAGGCAATTGATGGACTCCTCCTGACAATTTGTTCCAGCACCCCCACGGGTCGCGTGATCAAGCGCACGAAGAGCGACGCGACAAATAGGGCCAGCATAACTTCTGCAACCACTGCGACCCCGACCACCATCGTTGTGACCCGAAAAGACTTTTGCAGCTTTGTGTCGATGGCTTCTTCTTGAGTCTTGATCGATTCTCTTGCGCTTTCCACGCTGTTGGAGATCTTGGTCCCCTCGAATTCAAAAGATTCGTGCAGGTCTTGTCTTTCAAGTTCAATCTTCTTAAGACGAGCTGCCTTATCAGCAGCATGTGAGCTTTGGATTTCAGTTCGTCGAGCATCCAGTTCGCGGAGTTTGAGGAAATTCCTTTCGGTTCTTTTTACAGAATCATCGACCTCACCCAGGATCGTTTTTGTCTGGGCTGTGACACCTTCATTGTTGACCTGTTTCACCACACGTTTTGTCAGTGCCAACTGGTAGTCAAAATCCCATATTGCTTGCCGGTCGCCGGAAATAAAATATTCGTCCACTGCGTTGTGGAGCAGGAGTACGTGGGACTCAAGCTTCCCGGCAACGGATGTCTCGCGCGCTAAAGTGCTGTACAGTGCCGCACCTTCTATTGCCGACGTGAGGCCAAGGTACCCTGCAACGCCGGTCACAATGATAAGTGCGACCATCAGAACAAAACCCAGCACAACTCTTTTTCTGATGGACAGGTTCATCGGGTCATACCCCTAGACAGCCTGCACACAGCCCTGTGAATCCATAGGCGTGAAAATAACAGGTTGTTCTGCCGTCCCGGAGGGACGATGCGATAGTAGACTGGCGATTTATGGCCAGTTTCAGGGATTAAGAAGAATCCGAGCGTCCCGTAGGGACGTCTGACAATCTAAAACGGTTTCAGCCGTCCCTCTGGGACTCGATATCCTTTGTTACCGCGCGGCATTCTTTTCCCGGCGATAAATCGACCGGGCTACTTTCAGAGGTTCCTGCGGAACCACCACGAATGCTTATTTTAATGCGTATGCCCTAGAATCCCTTATCCTGGTAATGGGAAGCGCTTAATATGGATACTCGGACATGTTTTCCTTGTCTGCGTCGATCCATCCTGTGCCGTAAAAGAGGTTTGGCTTCTTGTGGTCGACTCTCAAGTCTCTGTATCCGTTCACTCCGAGGTCCGTACCCTGCTCAATTTTTTCGCCTCGCAAGACTTTGACCGCGATTGTGTTCATGGCATATCCCGCATCCGCTGGGTCCCAGAAACTAATCATCTTTAGAGAACCGGTTTCCAGATACGATTTGCATACCGAGACAAGCGAGACACCGAGAATATCGACCCTGTTCTCTACTCCAGCCGTCTCCGTGGCTAATGCCGCTGCTGGGCATGAAGCCATGGTAAGGCACAAAATCCCTCTCAGATCAGGATACCGGACGAGGAGTTCCTTTGTCTCAGCATATGCTCTGGCCGAATTATCGTGGTCCTCAATTCGCCCTGTAACGGTCTTCATGTTCGGAAAGAATTCTTCTTGGTAGGAAATAGCGGCGTCGCTCCACTCCATGTGTGATCTTGACTGTAAACTCCCTACAATTACTGCGTACCCTCCTTGGTAGTTCATGTATTTTGCCAGTTTCTTCATGAGGTGTTTACCCCAGGCCTGGTTGTCAAAGGCCTCAAGGATACAGTCGGCGTTTTTTTGGTTGGATGCTTCGTGTGAAACCACCACGACTCCCTTCTTGCGTGCCTGCTCCAGGACCGGTTCCACAGCGGAAACTGAAAAGGGCACAACACAGATTGCGTCTAGAGGTTGATTAAGTAACTCCTCGATCATCTGTGCCTGCAAAGCGCCGTCCCCTTTTGCCGGCCCCAGAGAGAAAGCCTCGTGGCCGGTCTCCTGTGCAAACCTCTTGACACCCTCTCTCATTCGGGCAAACCAGGGAATCCCGTCCACCTTTACAACCGTTGCGATCTT
Source organism: Desulfomonilaceae bacterium (assembly GCA_035506215.1). Classification (GTDB taxonomy): domain Bacteria; phylum Desulfobacterota; class Desulfomonilia; order Desulfomonilales; family Desulfomonilaceae; genus DATJPW01. The sequence goes on along the minus strand of DATJPW010000075.1, from coordinate 30,588 downwards.
GTATTTCTTGTCTAAAGCTCTTGAAACAGAGCCACCTTGTTTAGACCCTTCAGACCCACAGGCGGCCAGTGCCAACACAATCGTTAAGACCGTCAGCATTTCTGTAGCCGTGCTCAACATCTTCTTGATGCTTTCCTAAGCCGGCGCTATGCGCCTGCCCGGCCAGTTCAGTGCCGCTTGTCCGTTGGATAAGTCGGCTGCCATGCACTCACCTAGCGCACAGTTGGAGTTCCATTATCCTGAATCGATTGTTGATTTCGGTTTAGGTCACGCAAGGCCATGCCAGGAAGCGCCTACTTTGTCTCGCGATACTTCCTGGTGAGATTCCGAATATCTTTTTCCGTAAATTCCACGCCGTGCTCTTCCATTAGCTCATGTTCAACCTTGACTATGTCTTCCAGACGGACGTCGGCCCCGAACACTCCGACCATCTTATCGTTCCTATTTCTCACCGGGCCTGAAACCGTGATACACAAAGCGCCTGTGATCCTGGATGTAAACGGTCCCACTACATGGATTTTCCCATCTTTCACCGGCTTGATGAACCATTCCCTGTCCGAAAAATCTTCATCAGGTCTTATCGCCACATACTTGGCGCGATCGGTAATGTCGGTGATATTCTCGGTCACTCTCTTTCCTTGCAAATCCACAACGTAGCAGTATTGGATGAAGGGATACTTGGCCAGAAAATCGGTCATGGCTCTCTCCATGACCTTGGGTTTAATAGATTTCATTGCCGGCGTATCGACAAAGCGCTCCACTATTTTCAACGCCATTTCTCTGGCAATCAGCTTCATGCGATCCCAGTCGGAAATGAATAGTTCCGGCATATTGCGTTTCACGCATGCAGTCATTTCCTTGTCGGAAATTGCCGTGACCCGGCCTTCATCATATTGTCTCATGATAAAGTCATAGATCTTGGCAATTGTGGGATGGTTCTTGTCCACCTTCTCTTCATTCGGAATATCCAGGTGAGTGTTTATCCAGTGTGCGATACCTGCTGTCCCTGACTTATCCGTGATGTTCACTTTCGGCGGACTACCCAGGATACGCGTGGTATCAAACACGTTGTAGATTTCTTCGCTTTTCAGCGCGCCATCGGCATGGATGCCGGCGCTGGTGGTATTGAAGGCCTTTCCCACCAGCGGATAGTTGTCCGGAATCTGATGCCCGAGTTCCAGTTGGAAGTAATTGGCCATTTCCGTTATCGCAAGGGTATCCATACCATCCGCCCGACCTCTCAGCGACATGTATTCTATCATCAAGGCTTCAATGGGCGTATTGCCGGTCCTTTCACCTATTCCAAGGAGTGTCCCATTCACTGACGAGCAACCGTACAACCAAGCCGACACAGCGTTGGCTACCCCCATGTGAAAATCGTTGTGTCCATGCCATTCCAGAAGGTCTTCGGGGACGTTGGCGTCATCAATCATTGCTCGTATGAGTTTTGGCACGCTCCTTGGAACGGCTGTCCCGGGATAAGTCACTCCAAACCCCATGGTGTCGCACAGACGTATCTTCACATCCATTCCGGACTGTTCGCGCACCTCCATGAGCTTCTGGGCCAGAGGAACACAGAACCCGTAGATATCCGCCCTTGTGATGTCTTCAAAGTGACACCTGGGGACAATACCCTTCTCGAGGGTTGCCTGAACCATGTCGAGGTATTTGGCCATGGCCTTTTTGCGGTCCAAGCCCATCTTCAGGAAGATATGATAATCCGAGACAGAGGTGAGAATACCGGTCTCTGTAAGGCCCATGGCGCGAACGTTCTGGAGGTCCTTCTTGTTAGCCCTTATCCAACCCATGATGATCGGATATTGGTAGCCTTTGCTTTTGCACTTCTCCACCGCCTCTTTGTCCTTTTTCGTGTACACGAAAAACTCCGACTGGCGAATGATCCCCCGAGGCCCTGAAAGCCTGTGAAGAAAATCGAAAAGTGTGGAGATCTGTTCGACTGAGAATGGCGGCCGCGCCTGCTGTCCGTCTCGAAATGTCGTGTCAGTAATAAGAAAATTCCGCGCCGGATTTATCGGCAATATTGCGAAATCGAAGTCCACTTTCGGCACTTCCGTGTACGGAAAGATCTTTCTCAGGAGATTGGGCTTGTCCACCTCAAGCAATGATCTTCCCTTGCTGAATTTGTCGAACTCATGGTAAAGCACTCCCCTTTTAGGATCCCACGTGGCCATAGCTTGATCTCCTTACGTATCTAATTCCTTCGAACAATTTTCAGGCCCAATTCTTTGAGTTGCTCCATCGTGACCGGAGTGGGCGCTCCGGTAAGCAGGCAACTTGCTTTCTGAGTCTTTGGAAAGGCTATCACATCTCTTATAGACTCTGAGCCGGTGATAAGAGCTACGATCCTGTCCAACCCGAATGCAATTCCGCCGTGAGGAGGAGCGCCGTAGCGTAGGGCTTCCAGAAGAAAACCAAATTTGGCCTCTGCCTCTTCCGCGCTTATTCCCAGAACAGAAAAAACCTTCTGCTGGACCTCGGTTGTATGAATACGGATACTCCCGCCCCCGATTTCCATGCCGTTCAAGACCAGATCATATGCCCGAGCTCGCACCGAACCGGGGTCGGTTTCCAACCTGTCAAGGTCCTCATCTCTGGGCGCGGTGAACGGATGATGCATGGATTTGTAGCGTCCTTCTTCTTCATCATACTCCAACAGGGGGAATTCCGTGATCCAAACGAATTGGAATTCCTTACCGGGAATCTCGTCGAGCTTCTGTGCCAGGCTGTTTCGCAGGTTTCCCAGTACGTCATTCACCACCCGCTCCGAATCCGCCGCGAACAGTATTACGTCACCGGCTTTCGCGTTAACACGATTGTTGATAGTCGAACGCTCGTCTGAAGAGAGAAATTTTGCTATGGGCGACTGCCATTCACCTCCCTGCTTGATTCGGGTATAGGCGACACCTTTGCCGCCAAAGATCCCCGCGAAATCACGGAGGTCGTCCAATTCCTTTCTGGAGAGCCTTTCTCCGCGTTCAATCTTCAACGCCTTCACGACGCCGCCATCATCCACGGCCGAACGGAAAACAGCAAATTCCGTTGTGCTCAATGTCTCTGTGAGTTCCGTAAGTTCCATTCCGAAACGGGTGTCCGGTTTGTCAACGCCGTATCTGAGCATCGCCTCTTTGTAAGGCAACCTGGGAAACGGAATTGTTAAGTCAATCCCTAGAATTTCATTGAAAGCTCTAACCATCATTCTTTCAACTATGTCAAAGAGCCTGTTTTCTTCAATGAAGGATGTCTCCATGTCCAACTGGGTGAACTCCGGCTGCCGGTCGGCCCGCAAGTCTTCGTCCCGAAAGCAGCGCACAACCTGATAGTATCGCTCAAAGCCCGCTATCATAAGCAGTTGCTTGAAAAGCTGAGGTGACTGTGGGAGCGCGTAAAAACTGCCCTGCTGGACCCGGCTCGGTACCAGATAGTCCCGAGCTCCTTCAGGAGTGCTCGTTGTAAGGAAAGGTGTTTCTATATCGGTGAAATCCTCACGGTTCAGGAAGTCTCGTATCGTCGTGATTAATCGATGCCGCACCAAGAGATTCCTCCTCGCGCCCGCGTCCCGTCTCAAATCGAGGTAGCGATAGCGGTATCGAACTGAATCAGTTGGGGGATCATCTTCATCGAGCGGGAAAGGCGGCGCCTCCGAGCGGTTCAGTATCTTGACTTCACGGACGAAGATTTCGATTGATCCAGTGGCCAAATCAGGATTCAGCGAGTCGTCGGGACGCATACGAACCACTCCGCTGGCGGCGACCACCCATTCCGGCCTGAGCGCGTGCGCTCGGGCATGAGATTCAGGTGAGTATTCGGGGTTAAAGACAAGCTGGATCAACCCCGCCCGGTCTCGAAGGTCTACGAAGATGACCCCGCCGTGATCACGGCGCCTCAGGACCCAACCCATGACTATCACATCTTGATTGATGGAGTGTTCGCCCAACTGCGTCGAAAGATGCGTTCTCTCCCATCCGTCCAGAGAGTCAAGTTTCAAGATTTGTCTCCTTGAAGGTAGGTTACGATCTCATCGATCTTCACGGTGGTTTGCTCACCGGTTGCCATTTTCCGCACAGTAACTTCGTTGCGGCCAAGCTCATCGTCTCCCAGCATAATGACACTCCTGGCCCGTATTCGGTCGGCAACCTTCATCTGGGCTTTCAGACTCATGTCGGAGTGTCGCGTCTCTGCTGATATGCCGGCTCGCCTGAGGGTGTTCACCAGACGAAAAGCGGTTTCGCGCGCTTTTTGACCGATGACCGCGACGTAAACATCCATTGAAGGCACAAAATCTAAATCATCTTCCGGGATGCCTATGCTGAGGCGCTCCAGCCCTATAGCAAAGCCTATTCCTGAAACATCCGGGCCTCCAAGCTCTTTGAGGAGACTGTCGTATCGACCGCCGCCCCCGACGGCTTTGGATTTGCCCAATTCGCTGTCAACAATCTCGAACGCCGTCCGGGTATAATAATCCAGGCCTCTCACCATCCTGGGTTCATTTCTGTAGGGTATATCGAGTAATTCCAAAGCTCGTCGAACAGCATCAAAGTGTTCGCGGCAATCCTCATCAAGACTGTCAGTAATTAGAGGTGCGTTCTGAACTATCTCAACGCACTTAGGGACCTTGCAGTCCAGGATCCTAAGAGGATTGGTGTTGTACCGCCGCTGACAATCCTCGCACAGTTGATCCAGGTATTTCTCCAGGAATTCTCTCAAAACGCGCCTGAACACGGGCCGACACTTCGGACAGCCGACGGAATTGATCTCCATCACGAGGTTCTTGGCCCCGATGTTTGTCATAATACTGTGGGCTGCTGCAATTGTTTCGGCATCAGTAAAGGGAGAATCGTCGCCCAAGACCTCAGCGTTTATCTGAAAGAACTGCCGAAACCTTCCTTTTGAAGGTCTTTCCCGCCTGAACATGGGCCCTATGGTGTAGAGCTTCAATACCGGCTCGCGCTTCAAGAGCGAGTGCTCCGCAACAGCGCGCAACGTTCCCGCAGTGGCTTCCGGCCTGAGACTAAGCGATTCCCCGCCGAGATCAACAAACGTGTACATCTCCTTTTCGACAATGTCGGTAACTTCGCCGATTCCTCTTTCAAAAAGCTCGGTCCGTTCCATGATCGGCGGGATCAGCTCCCTAAAACCGAACCGTTCCAGAGTGGACCTGGCAGTCGCGATAATAAACGACCACTTGGGCGTCTCGTCCGGCAGGATGTCATGGAAACCTTTTACCAGCCTAATCATAGATCACCTTCAAATGTTGACGGCATAGCGTTTTTTGGGCACGCAATATAAATGAGCGATCATTGAGATAACACCAAATATCCAATCCACGCAGCCCCTCCATCAGCCATGCTCTTTCGTTCAACGCAAACCAGGGTAAATTTGCTATTAAAGAGCAATTCCCGCCTCACGTCAAGAGCGGCTGTCTGAAAGTGTGTCGAGCAACTTTGAGATCACCGATTGAGCCGAGCTTCCAGGCCGAGTGGTTATATCAATTCCGGATCAAAAAGCAGAGCAGTGGTGCCCACTCACTCTCGGCACCAATATGGTAGGGGGCTTGAAAAAGCACCATACTTTCGGTGGCTCGGGACGGACACTCCTCTCGAATTTTTACATGGTGGGGTAGAGCATGAAATGAGACAAACTATAGGGAATCCTGGTCTAATTCTTCCCCTTTTTTTCGCGCAAGGAGTGTTTCCTCCGATAGTAGACCGCTGAGCGACAGTTTTGTCCACATACTCTCAAGTCCCTTTCGGGACAACTTGTACTTGCGCATAAGCATCTCGTCCGACATGTCATCGGCAACATCTTTCAGCAGATCTTGAGCCTGGATTTTGGTCTTTTGGAGATCGACCGAATCCAGCTCGATTTCGATTTCCGATGCTTCTACGACCATTCTATTTTCGAGATCTTCGCGCGTGATTAGACCTTTGTTCGACAATTTCCTGAACAGACTGGCCAGTCCTCTTAAGGACAGGCCGTGCTTCTTCATAAGTTCCTGATTCGATAGATTGTCTTCAAGGTCCTCGAGCACTTGCTTTGTGCTAATGCTCAATACGGGCCTGCCAGTAGGAAGACTCTCGGTCGCAGTTTCGGAGTGAACGTCTACGTAAGGCTGGAGTGCAGGGGCCACATTGACGAAGTCAACACTAAGACCCTTTGCTTTTATGTCTTCAAAATATCTAGCCAGGTGAGCCGTGAAGTCACTGCAAACCCATTCTACGCCGTCGAAATCGATCAATATCCCCTTATCCGAGTTCGCGCTCAACCATTCCACGGTCTTGTCCATGAACTCTTCCACATGGTGTTCCTCAATCTCCGACCCCTCAATTCTGAGCCTGAAAAAACCGGACTCTTCCAATAGGGAAAAAACCGCCTTCGCATCCTCGTAGTAGTATTTTGTCACGGCCAATACCCCTCAGAAGAAAGGCAGTCCTGTCCCTCAAGCTCTGTAAATTCCGTTCAACTTGCAACTTACCGGTTAAAAACGGCGTTCACTGAGGAAATGACTATCCTTGCCCCCCTTGATTCAAATATACAAATTTGAGGTGGTTGTATCAAGGCAAAAATACCGTGGGTGCGCCGGCAACCGACCATCTCCGCCCCGAGCAGCGATATTCAACCAAATTGAAGGCAAACCGAGATTGGACTATCAAGGCCAATCACACAGGTCCCCCCAATGGCGAGCAAGCGCAGGCGGCATCATGCGCGAGAAATAAGGCAGCATTCCCATTCGGCTCTCCTGTTGGCCCAAAACAGGTCCGTCCGCGGAAGATTGCCCACTATAAAGATCTCTTTTTCGATCTTGCCTCCGATCCTCCTAATGAAGTCCCTGAAATCTTTTATGGTAAGACGATGAACGTCAGGTGTATTAAACCATGGATGCGGATACGTATCAGTGCATGGAGTGCGCCCGGAAATGACGGATTCCAGGCTCACCTTCCAGTGCCCGAAATTCGGGAATGCTATAATTGATTTGGAACCCACACGAAGCATCTCTTTTACCACTCTATCCGGGTACATGAGCTGCTGGAGAGTTCGGCTGAGCACAACATATTCGTAGCTCAGATCGGCAAACCCCTCGAGACCTTCATCCAGATCGAACTTGAGTACCTGAATTCCCCTCTCGATACATCGGATCACTTTTTCCTGGTCCAGTTCTACACCACACCCCTGCACGTCCTTTTCGTCCCGCAAACGTTGCAACAGAGTACCCGAACCGCAACCGAGGTCAAGCACGCGAGTTCCGGGGGCAATGAGATCTATTATAATATTGAATCCGACTTCAAACTGGTTGAAACGATGCTCGGATCTGGCCATTTTCACCTAACACTGGTTAAACACTTCGCCGCACAGCTACGTCCGCAGACCGGTTTCTCTACCGCGGGCATTTTCCGCTTATCCCATCAGTCCTCTTCAAGGAAAATAATTTTACTACAAGGGCACTAGGAAAAAAAGCACCTGGATGTGACCTTTCGTTTACACAAAAAAAGCCTCATCCGGAAAAGCAATGGCACCTTCCGCGCTGGCTCTCGGATACCGCCGATAACAGACCTCTCCCCGCCGGGCTTTACACTTACGGCAAAGCCCTCAAAAAGGTAGGCTCTTAATTGGTCAGGATGGAACTTTGATTTATTTGCTTATTGGGAGAAGAGCAACCCAATTAGTATGCGCCGCCATTGCTGATAGCAACTCTCCGGAACGCCGCAGAATTCTTTCGCGCCTGGGGACGACTTGACATCATTGATTTCCATACCGCCCGAATCAGTAGTTCTGGACCGACCTGGAACGATTACCAAAATCGTTTCGTCGCCCGCCATTTCTGCGATGCGCTTTGTTATGGTTAGGATGGCGCTCTTTCTTCTTCATGAGACAATCCCACGAACAATAACCGTAAACTGAATAAGTCATCGTCTGAACGGCAGTGTATTCCCTGCCACACGTCTTGCATCTTGCCAAAGTTATTACCTCCAGTGTTGTAGCTATCGAAGCGAGTTTTCTTTCCGGCAGCCTGATATTCCGGCTGTCCACTTCATAACAAAGTCTTCTGATGCCATGCAGAACCACGGGGCCGCATAACAGTTCCAATCCGCCCTGTTCGAGTTTTCCCCGTTCACAATAGTAAAATCGGCGTAGTGGGCCCTACAACGGCTGCTTTCAAAAAGGATGGGTAAAACACCAGCACAAGTGGGCGCCTACTTCGGCTCTGCACCCCGATTCACGGACAATAGTGACTAAATTGGATCAGGCGGCCGGCTCCTTAGCGGATATTCACATTATATATCGCTTTGAGGGAATCGTCCAGCGCGTCCTTTCGGCCCGCATCCGCCGCCTCTCTCAGAATTCTCAACCGCTACATGACCAGCATCAGCAGAGAGACATTCACCGCGTCTTTATCTCGTTTCCTCAAGTCCTTTTACTCAAGACATCCGAGCTTCAGAAAAGTTTATGCTATTCATCACTGGGTTCGGCGATTAGCCTCCACGCCGAGCAAACTTAGACCCCCTAATTTGACACCCGGGAAAAATGATCAGCCGTGTTGTCCGGCCGACTCGTTGGGGCAGGCGCCTACGAATTTTCAAAAACGTTCCTAACTAAGCTCATCGAAGCCCCCGACGCCTCAGGGAGGTTCATAGCACTTGTGAGAAAACTTGTCAAACGTATCGTTGACCTACCGTCGACGAAAATTCCCAAGACACTTCTTCCGCGGTCCTTCCGCGAATTTGGGCCTCCTCTATCCAGTCAAATCATTTTGACTTTCCTGATTTCAGTCTTTATGCTATACGGCGCTGTCAACCATGCCACGGAAACTATAATATGAAAGCCAGCATTGTATGTGTCGCATGTCTAGTCGCTTTGTTGACTCTTACTGCTTGCTCAGCCTTAACCTATCTCAAGGGAGGCATCTATCAATCTCTCGATGAAAATCTAACTATCGTAGGGCTCATAGGAAATCCTAACAGCTATCTTAACCGCGAAATAGTCTTTTCAGTTCGATATTACAAAAAAGGAGACCTTCCCTGTCCATTGGGATCTGATTACGTTAATTTTGTGATAGCCGATAGGGTGAGTTACATAACACTTAACAAGGTTTGGATGAAAACTGACCGTGCCAAGATACTGGATACATTAAAGGAAATGGAAACCATCGTGATGAAGGCTCGAGTCTTTAAGGTTGATAAAGAAAAAGATCCTAACCTTGAAGCCCTCGAAATAGTCAAAGAATGAAGCAACCTGACTCGGATTCGACTGACGCTGCAAACGTCAGACGGAATCGTTTCGGCAGGGATAATGGGAGAACACTTTGGGAAAAATTCTTGTAACCAGCGCCTTACCGTACGCGAACGGTGACATACATATAGGCCATTTAGTCGAATATATTCAGACTGATATCTACGTGAGGTTTCTTAGACTCATTGGAAAAGACGTAATTTATATGTGCGCCTCAGATGCGCACGGCACACCAATTGAAATCAACGCTTCCAAGCGGGGGATCTCGCCGAAGGAACTGGTATCCGAATTTCATGACAGGCACCGCGAGGATTTTACAAAATTTGAAGTGGCCTTCGACGAGTTCTACACCACCGATTCGCCTGAGAACCAGCGCCACTCGGAAAGAGTTTATCTCAAGGCCAAAGAAAAGGGCCACATTGTAACGCGAGATGTTGAGCAGTTTTACTGCGACAATTGCGGGCGATTTCTACCGGACCGTTACATTAAAGGGACCTGTCCCAAGTGCGGCGCGGCGGATCAGTACGGGGACGTATGTGAATCATGTGGCGCCACCTATAGGCCCACAGAATTAATTGATCCTCGATGCGCGGTCTGTGGGGCCACTCCATCACTTCGTATTTCCAAGCACTTTTTTTTTCGTCTTAAAGATTTTGAGGATTATCTGATCGCGTGGACGTCGGAGCCCGGACGTCTCCAGAACGAAGTAAGAATGTTCGTCCGAAATTGGATCGACCAAGGTCTTCAGGATTGGGACATATCAAGGGACGGTCCGTATTTTGGATTCAAGATCCCGGGCGAAGAGGACAAGTATTTTTATGTGTGGTTGGATGCGCCGGTAGGATACATCGCTGCGACGGAACATTATTGCGCATCACGGAATGACAGGGATGTATCTGATTATTGGTTAAAGAGCGATTCCGATGCGGAGATTCATCATTTTATCGGAAAAGACATCGCATACTTCCACACACTGTTTTGGCCTGCCATGCTGTACGTAGCGGACTATCGCACTCCCACGGCCGTCCATGTTCATGGTTTTCTAACCATTGACGGACGAAAGATGTCCAAGAGCCGTGGAACATTTATAACGGCCCGACAGTTTGCCGATTATCTGAGCCCATGGTACCTTCGATATTATTACTCAACCAAGCTAAACGATTCCATAGACGATCTGGATTTGAATACGGATGAATTCGTCAATCGTATAAACTCGGAGCTGGTAAACAACGTAACAAATCTCATTAGCCGCACTCTAGGCTTCTTGAACAAAAGACTTGAATCACGGCTGGGCAAAATTCCCGATGGGGTGAAAGATCTAGCGGACAATGTGGCGGCTTCGGCGGAAGCGGCAAAAGATTTTTACCTCAATCGTCTGTTCGGCCAAGCAACAAAGGAAATCCTTAAGATTGCGGATTTGGCAAATGGTTATGTGCAGACTCGCGCGCCCTGGTCCGTAATGAAGCATAATCCGGAACAGGCCAGAGATGACCTGACATTTGTTGTTAACTGCATAAAAATTATCACGATACTTCTAAAGCCGATCATTCCCGCATATTGCCTGAGAGTCGAACAGATCCTGGGATTGGAAAACCTTACCTGGGCCGATGCCCGGTTTGACCTGGAAAATAGGTCCATAGGAACGTTTGAAAAGCTGCTGGAACGTCTGGAGCCGCGTGTCGTGGAAAAAATGATTGAAGCGGGCCCTCAAACAGTCAGTGAAACGCCGATCTCACAGGAGACGCCGATGTTTAAGGAAGAGATTCCTATTGAATATTTTAATGGCGTAGACCTCAGAGCCGGGAAAATCCTTGCCGCCGCAGACGTAGAAGGCTCCGAAAAACTGCTCAAGCTTGAAATAGATCTCGGCCTGGAAACGCGTACCGTCTTCGCGGGGATTAAATCGTCTTACAAGCCGGCAGATCTTTTGAACCGAACCGTTGTGGTGGTTTGCAACCTAAAACCCCGGAAAATGAGGTTCGGCCTGAGCCAGGGCATGATTCTGGCCGCCGCGGACGGAAACGGCAAGGTGCAAATTTGCGAACTCCAAGGCGCTGTGCCACCCGGAACGCCCATAACTTGAGCCGGGTTATGGAAATCGCTTGCACGACTGCGAGCTTCCCTATAAAATTGCCGACGGCTGTGGGCTTGTTCTTGGTTTCCATCCATTGTTCAAGAAGTAGACGTCCGGAACGGCTTTAATCACTTTAGTTTATTGTGTTGCGCCTTACCGTAGGACTCGGTTCTCTAACTGACACGCTGACCTTGCTTTCTTCCTGCTTGCCGGGAGAAAGCCCATTGTATAACCATCACAAAAAACAGGAGGGAGGAGACGCCCATGACGGTGAAGATTTTTCTTAATGAAGATGAGATTCCCCGCCAATGGTACAACATCGCAGCCGACATGCCCAACCCGATGCAGCCCCCTCTGCATCCGGGAACACACCAACCTGTTGGCCCCCAGGACCTGGCTCCGGTCTTTCCGATGAACCTGATTGAACAGGAAGTGAGTCAGGAGAGGTGGATAGATATTCCTGAAGAGGTCCTGGACAAGCTGCTAATATGGCGACCGACCCCCCTGTATCGTGCGGTGAATCTTGAAAAGTTCCTCGATTGCCCGGTAAAGATCTACTACAAAAATGAGGGGGTCAGCCCGGCTGGAAGTCACAAGCCCAATACAGCCATTCCGCAGGTTTATTACAACAAAATCTTCGGAATAAAGAGAATCGCTACTGAAACGGGCGCGGGCCAATGGGGCAGCGCGTTGAGCTTCGCATGCAATCAGTTTGGACTCGAGGCGAAGGTCTACATGGTGCGTGTCAGCTATGAACAGAAGCCGTACCGTAGATTGATGATGAATACCTGGGGCGCCACATGTATTCCCAGTCCCAGCACGGAAACCGAAGCGGGCCGTAAGATCCTCGCAAAGGACCCGAATTCACCGGGAAGTCTCGGCATAGCCATCAGCGAGGCCGTGGAAGACGCGGTGACCAGCGAAGCACAAGGGAGGCCACCCACCCGTTACTCACTTGGAAGCGTGCTTAATCATGTACTTCTGCACCAGACCATCATCGGCCAGGAAGCCCAGAAGCAACTCGCCAAAGTTGGCGATTATCCGGATATCGTGATCGGTTGTGCGGGAGGCGGAAGCAATTTCGCCGGTTGCGCGTTTCCGTTTGTTCGTGACAAAATTGCGGGCAAGCAGATTCAGATAATAGCTGTGGAGCCCAGTTCTTGCCCAACCATGACCAAGGGACCTTTTGCCTACGATTTCGGGGACACCGTTCAAATGACGCCTCTACTGCCTATGCACACCTTGGGTCACGGTTTTGTGCCCGCTCCCATCCACGCGGGCGGATTGCGGTATCACGGCATGGCGCCTCTGGTCAGTCAACTCGTGATCGACGGGCTGGTCGAGCCCAGGGCTGTGCGTCAGCTCGAAACATTCAACGCTGGTGTGCTTTGGGCCAGGACGGAAGGTTTCATCAGTGCGCCGGAGACAAATCACGCATTGGCCGCGGTTATTCAAGAAGCCAAAAAAGCCAAAGAGGAAGGTAAGGAGAAGACTATACTTGTAAACTGGAGTGGTCATGGGTTGGTGGACCTTGCAGCGTACGACGCTTTCTTCCAGGGTAAACTCACTGACTATGATCTACCCCAAGAGGATATCAATGAGGCCCTGAAAGCGATTGAAAATTTTCCAAAACCCAAGATTTGAACCGAATCTCCGGGGGATATCCCATCAAATCAAAATGGGTGCCCCCTCATTGGCGTCAAAATAATAAATGTGATAGGCGCATTTCAGAATATTATCACCCTCTCCCCGCCCCCTCCCATCGAGACAGGGGGTTTAAAAACCCTCTCCCCTCGCGGGAGAGGGAAGGGAGAGAGGGTCTTCTATGTCCGGAAAGGTACCTATTTTAACCCTCATGGGGTTCCTCCCGCGTTTCCCAAGGCCTCAAACCAGCAGATGTTCTGAAACCATTTTGATCCACTCATCTGCGGTTGTTCCTTTGCGATGCACTCCCAACGACTTTCTCACCCCTCGACCAAGATGCAAGAATATTACATCGCCGTCGTCATCGAAAGATCTGTCTATGTGAAATTGGCTCAATGGTGACGAGGCCGGTATATTTGCAGCCAAGTGCGGCTCCCAGAGAGTATTGTGACAGGCAAATACCTCGTAGCCCGCATCACGTAAGGCCAATGTGACTCTATCGCCGACGTCGAGGTTTGGCAGATCGGGAAGAAAATTCAAGGCAAGCTTCTTGAATAGTTGAAAATCGACCATGTACCCCAGGACATGCAATACCCCATCAGGGGTACGCGTCCGATCCATACGAACGCCGGCCGCGGCCACCCTGCCCTTGACTTTGGATCTCAGGTAGGAAAGCCACCCTGCTCGACATGGCAACGCGTCCATATGCATTGACATGAGGTAACGAGAATCAGGGTGAACAAGCCTTACTCCAAGTTCCAATGCAATGGCATTGGCATAACTGTCCCAGACCAATTGACTGCTCGAATCAACCCGATCATCTATTGGGCCCCTGCCTTCTGCGGGGATCGGTTCTGTGCGGTTGAGAGCCACGTTAACATCAGGCCAATCTATGAGCCACTTAAGGTTTTTCATCGGGGAGTTATTGTCAACTATCCACAATTCGTGCGGTTCAGAAGTAAAGTGTTGAACGGCGCGAATGCAAAGTCGAACCAATTCCGTCGCAGTCGGGTTCTCTTGGCGGGACACCACTACCAAGCGAGGAGCATCCGGAGGAAGAGAAACCTTTCGGATCAGCTCTACCTCATAATCAAGTCCGTCCACAAAGACATTTATGGCCACGAGTTCTACTCCGGATCCGTACATAGAATCAGAAAACCCGTATCACGCCTCGTCTGAAAAGACAAGACGGTCACAATGCGGCCCAGGTGCTTGTCGCCCGTACTTCGTCTTTCCTAGTGAGTAAACTGTTATCATGCTATGCATTGAGAATTGCGCTTTGGCGCTTCAAATTCCACTCCCCCTCTCTCTTCCTCTGCCGCCTACAGTAGGACCGGCATCTTGCCGGTCCAAGCAAATGACCGGCAGGATGCCGGTACCACCGATCTCCTCCCTCGGTGGAGGGAGGAGAAGGAGGGTGGTTTTCGTGCAAGATTCAATATAGTAATTGGTCCCTATGAATTTTCTTACTTTTCATCACTCTGAGCATCTGATATAGATCGAAGGTGGTAACCGTCGAATACGAGCCTGAATGCGGGGGCCCCCAACCTCAATATGGTCGAAGGACAATCGCGCGACAATACGTCAGGTAAAGCCGATTCATACCTGCTGTTTGGTGCGGCAGGTTTAATTGTGTATTGCCTGATACTTACCGCCTTAGCCGGGGATATAGGATTCGACGGGGACGACTGGCAGGTACTCAGTTGGCCGTATTGGCATAGCTTTCCAGGATCTTGGCTGGGTTATACCAGGGAATTCCTCCGCCCTGTGGAAGGCCTGTATTGGATTGGTATGTTTGAACTTTTTGGATTCAACAATACGGCCTTTCATCTACTTTCTCTATTACTCCTGGCAGGCTCCTGTTGCCTTATGGCTGTGTGCCTATCCAAGGCATTCCCCGATGACCGCACGTTTGTTTCCATCTCCATGCTTTTCGCTTTCTTTCTCCCTACAGTCTCTTCAATTACATACCTTGTCTTCACGGATAATTCACGGCTGAGCCTGCTGTTGTTCTGGGCTTCGGTCCTGGCATTTCAGATCTGGACGGAACGGTCAGCCCCATGGCGGGGATTGATCTTGCCGGTCTTCATCTATGTCTTGTCCTTTCTGACGTACGAAGCGCCAAGTTTTCTTGTATTTGTCGTCCCCATGCTCTGCCTGCCGGTTCATAAACTGTGCGTTAACCGATTGTCCGACAAAGAATTCTACTTGCGACTCGGTATAGGGATTTTTGCAGGGTTTGCGACGGCCCTGGCGATCAGATTTCTGTTTTTGAAGGGAGGGGCTGTGGAACACGTTTCCATTGTGCCTCCATTGCAGTTGCTGTGGGCCTACCTTGGTCTCCTACCCTTTTACATTGCTGCTCCGTTCACCTCAATTCCTTCGGACCTATGGATATGGGCTCTGGGTGCAGGTGTGGCGGCCTGGGCCACCAGCCTATTGTTCATTTTCAACTCGGTGCGACGCAGCAAAAGCGACTCCAAAGATGACCTTCATCGCCACAGGAAAGTATTGTATAAGTTGGTATTGGGGTTGACGATCTTGCTTCTCGGAATGCTGCCGTATCAATTGGCCGGGTACGGTCTCGCCCATCCTGGGGTGGTGGACACCCTGCTGGCAAAGTGGGGATTCGCTGCGGCAGGGCATCCCAATTCATTTAATTTCAACGAGGCAAGTCGGGTGTATTCCTCCGCGTCCTGCGGCCTTGCTATACTGTTTGCAGCTCTGCTATGCGCGTGGTCGAGTAATAAAGCGAGGTTGGCTGCCAAAATTGGCGCAGTGGCCGCTTTGGGGTTCATGGTAATGTTCCATGCAGGGCTCAGCATTGACTGGAAAGAGGCAGCCGCAATCAGAAATGGTCTTGTGAAAAGCCTTGTCGAGCACGTTCCTGACGTGAAACCGAGAACCAACTTCGTTTTTCTGAATCTGGAATCCTATCATAAGCGGGCGGCCATAATTCGAGGATGGGGCGGCCTAAGGGCACTAATCCGGATACTCTATGACGATCCCACGTTAGGGGCTTGGTACTTATATCCGTCTGCATCGGAATGGCCAAACAGCAGTCTGCAACAAGCAATCGTTTTGCGGACAGGATTTGTGACCAGAGGAATTGAAATGAACGAACCGGCTTCTCACGACAGCTTGCTCGTGTTCACTCGCTCCGGCACGAACATGGTGTTGCTCGATAAAATTAGCTCCGATGACGGCCTGACAGTCACAGGCATCGACTGGAAAGGCGCCCGGTCGATCCATTCTAACGCTGACAGGATCATGTGGTGGTCGGACATGTCCATGAACCCGAGAAGGCCGGACCGAAATTCGTGTACTACGGGGTTGATTTCCTCGCTGCGCCTTTCCGGCATTCGTCCGGCATTTATGTCAGCCCGTAGGTGGAGTTCACCGCTTCGTGTCAAAGCGATGGGCAAGTTACTCTTGCGGAAGTAGCCGTATTCAACACATTGCGATTGGTCAAGCCGGTTGCCTGGGGGCATTGCAGCAAGGCAAATAAATTGTTGGACCAGACTACCTTCCCTCCCACGGAAGAGGCCAAGGCCGAATCAATGGGGAAATCAGTGATCAGATATTGAGCGCCAAGCCTGCTTGCCAGTGCGACAAGTATTTCAAGCTTTCTTGAAGGTCCCATCTTCTGTTCAGCGATTTCTTCCAGTTCCTTTTTTATTTGGGCCCACTTTAGCAGGGCGGAATAGTTGGTATCCGCAAATATTCCTCCGTCTTTGTAAGCGTAAACGACAGGCCGAAGAGCAGAATATCTTGTCTCCAGAGGGAGGACAACAGGAAGGATCTTTGAGCCGGGAGGGGTGTTCTTGCGAACAGCATCCATTGCTTCAATGATGGCTTGCTCGTTTCCGGAGATCGGGGGCATCAGCCGGCCCTGTGCCCATGATCTGGCCGCCTCGCAAAAGAGCACCGGGGGATTTTGATAGGCCCATGCCGCCACCAGCACCGCTCCCGCGAACATGATACATGCCTGCCGCAGGCTTCCTAAATGATTTTTCTTGGCGACTTCGGCCAGAGGCCACAGGGAGAACAACAATATTAAGGGTACGAAGTATTTAATGCCCCTTATAGAGTCCATCTGAAAGCGTGGCAGACCGTAAAGGCCGCATATTGTTTCTTCCGTGAAGGTGACTCCTACCGTTACGAAGAGGATTCCGAAGCCCCAGGCAGCCACAAGTAGAAAGTCGGTCCTAACGTTAGGACGCAGGTATGAGGCAACCGCCACAGCGCACAGCGCCCAGGCAGTATAGAAACACATTGGCCAGGAGAAAAACTCTTGCCCCCACATCTGAATTGCCAAGCCCACGCTCAATAGCTCTTTCCCAACCCTATCTCCTATGATGTCAACCACCTGATAATACTGGATACCAACGCAGCCTGCCTGATCATGGACATGAAGAAAGTTTGCTGCCCAAGGCGAGACAACCGCTATGAAAATCGTCCCCATGGCGAACATATATGACAGCTTCTTTATTAACCCCCATTCATTCGGCAGAAAGGCGCACATTCCCACCCAGACAGCAAACCCCCAAGGTGTGGTGCTTACCGGATGTACGTAAAATAGGAGGCCGGCCGCCGCCATCAGCCAAGGCCACATCTTATAATTGCGTCTGAAATAGAAGGCTGCCGCAAGCAAATAAGGGAGACAGGCGTGAAATAAGGACCTAGGTAGCGGATCATCGTAAATTCCCCAAAACTCCCTGATCGGTAGGGCGATGGGGCAGATAGTTATAATGCTAAGCAACAAAGCCCAATATCTGCTCTCAAAGAGGACGCGTCCGAGAAGATAAAACCCCGAAGCTTGAATCAGCGGCGTAAACAACAATAAAAAGATATAAGCCGAACCATAATCCCCGGTCAGTTTGCTTATCGTGTAGATCAATAGAGGATGTATCGCTAAGTAGTACCGGAAATTACCGAAGTTCCCGAGTAACGCATCGCCCTGAAATAAATCGGGGTGCTCATATGCAGCGACAAAACTTGAAACAATTCCGGCGTCGCTGCCCAGAAACACAAAGGGATTGATGCCTTTCCACCTTGCCAGAAAACTCCCCAGCGAAAATAAAACGAACCCGCACAGGATTACACCATCTACCCATGTGATTAGGCGTGTTTGAGACAGTCTGTTGCCAGAGCATGAATTTGAAAGGGTCTCCGGTGCCGGCGGCATCTCCACTATCCCGAAATCAGCGCACACCATGTACGTCAGCATAAATTGATGGCATTGATATTAGATGAAGGGGCTGTCTAATCGAAGGGGAATCTTCATCCGGCTCTTTCGCATCCCGTGGCGGCCAAACTTTGGCCCGACGCTATGACAAATATTTTCGCACGTAACCAAAACAGTCGAGCATCGTCAATCTGTCGGCAGTGTTGATCGTATGGGTCCCATAGATTCCTTTTGCCCACTTCGGCTCAATCCGAGCCGCTACTTCCTCGTGAAATTCTTCGGGATTCAAACGAGTCACCTGATTCATCACTATGGCGCCGCCCATTCTAATGGAGCAATCCTGTGACGGCCGATAAAGGTCTCCGTTCACGCGAAACAGGCGGCCTGCCGGTCTTGCCGACCTCACATCGGATTTCACCGGATTCAGTCTGTGAGGCCTCCACGGACCTAAAGGAGTTTCGGCGTAAAATACGTGCAACTCGTCATTTGTTGCAAAATCTTTGCCTCCAATACTACAAAAGAGCCACCAGATACCGTCTTGCTCATGCAATGTATTATCTACAGCCTGAGCGTTTGCGATGAGGACTCTATCGAACTCCCACTTTAGCGGGAATTCTGTGCATCGATACAGCTCCACCGTATTGTTACGCTTTGTCTCAGGTATCATATACAGGTCATTGCGCCATTCAAACAGGAATGGATAAGAAAGGTGGTAGTCCCTTTCCAGGACCTTTAGCGGTTGCTTCCATGTTCCGTCAAACCCCATCTCTATTACCGATATATGGGCTTTGTGTGTGTGGTAAAAGAATTCTTCCATAAATATGTAATACTTTCCGCCTCTCGCCACGGGAAAAGGATCTGCCCAAAATCTATCCTTCGGCGGTTTCATGTATTGCAGATCATAAGGTGGATCAATCGATGGCTCTGACTTGCCCAGGTTATAAGCCAAAAACCATTGCTCCAAATGCAAACGGTTCCACAAACTTCGCTGAATCCTTCTGCCGGAGATTTTTGCCATGCAGCCCAGGATCTGCGTATTGGTGGGGTGCGAGAACTGCTTCCCATTATGCAAGTCGGCCGCGGCGCCTAAGTTTTCGTCATCCAAAGCTGCAGGCCCGCGTTCATACAGATTCCTAATCTTTCTCACCATTGAGTTGGCTGATTTCCAGTAGACTTTGCTGATTGTACCCCTTGCTGACAGCGGGTCCGTCGCCGTCCAGGATTGATAAAGCACTTTGTCCCGACCCGCGCCGTAACTAGCCATCCGCAGAGTGAACTCAATCGTACTTTCTTTTCGCATGACTTCCCAAAAACCGGGCGGGCTGCCATAGGGTATCGAGTTGTGTGACGGACTTCCGGACCAGACACCGTATTTAGCAATTCTTACCGCCGCGCCTGTGACCCGATTTCTCCAGAAATCGAGCACCAAATCAACCTCTTCCAATAGGATCTTCTGAATATCTTCTTTCCGCAAATGGTTCCCACCATTTACCGGTATTGGCTGGACACTGAGAACAGTGCATCCCCTCTCTTTAAGGTGACTGATGTCAAACTGTTCGAAAGGATTTTTGTACGGACAGGACACACGATTATCGATTCTTGCGTAGAGATTCCACAGCACGGAATGGCCGTTAATTGACAGACCCGGTAAACGTTTTGCCACGTCATTATCATGCGATTTCTTTTCTATTATCAGCACGATGTCAGCAAAATATGAGTCCTCAATGTCCGTGATTATTCTGTGAATCCACCCCGGCTGGCTAAATGACTCGATCAACAGAGCAATCCGCAGCTTCTTTTTCTCTTTTCGGACCATGAGCCATTTCCTCTTTTAAGGCAGCACAAAGGAAAATGTTTTCACCGGGAATTCTATTGGACCCAAGACAGCATTTAGGCTCAATGTTTCCTTCGACCACGCAGCGGTCCCCGCTACCGGTCCGAACATTCATTTGAGGTGGATCAGAACGAGGATGAGTTCCTGTGGCCCCAGCATATTGCATTTTCCCATTCTTAGTAAAGGATTAATTTCATTAAGTGTGTTGATTTTCAGGCAAATCCGGACTGTGGGTCAGCAGGAAATATCAAAGGTTTCTGTGGGCAGACAGATCGCGAGGAAGCAGGGAACCAAGCCCGATTCCGGTGAGTATCCGATTCGCTCTAAGAGCACTGGCCCCAGAGGAGAGTAGTTCCTGAGCTGCCGGAATCCTCCGACCGGCCGATAGCGCTCCCCGGTTTGTTTCCGTGATAGGCGACAGAGTAAGACCATAATAATGAGACCGGCCCACCAGGAGAATCAGAACGCACATCTCTTTCCAGCCCAAGAAGGGTTGAAAATCGAAGCCGCTGTCAAGCATTATTGATGCCAACAAGATCAGATCATTAAGCGATTCCATATCTTTTAATTCCGGACGAACTTCTTAAGCAGGTAAGGTAAGTAATTGCCACTCCTATTAGGGAAACTCGGCCGGTCGAGATCCTACCAACCCAGGAGGTTGATGTCAACAAATGCAAAAGCTATGAGTGGCTTCAATACGCTTCGGGAGGGTTTTGCAGCCGTTGAAGTCACCTTTTCATTTCCGACGCGGGCGGGACTCGCCCAGTGTCTCCGACTTTCCATTTATACTGTCCGGCTTCGTCAACCAACCCCGCAAATTCGACCGACGGGACTTCTGAGAACGTTTGGGTTATGAAGGCTATTCGCTTGCTTCTTCGGACAATCAGCAAGCCCTCCCACTCGGATCCATTTGCCGGAGCAAGCACAACCTCGTCAGCCGGTGAACGTTCCGCGATCAGATCTCTTCCTTGGCAGTTCCGTATGGCCACATTCTTGTTGGCCAGCACATGCAAAAGCGTCGGCAATATGTCCGTGTGTACTGTGGCGGTAGGTATTTTTCGCTGGTCCACACCAGCGCCGACGATCACACACGGGACCCGCATCTGAATTTCGGACATGCGAGTTGTGTGTCTGCACACACCGTCTTCCCCCATCGATTCTCCATGATCCCCTGTGATCACCACAATATTGTGTTTCAGATCAATCGATCGCAGCACATCCATTAGTTCATGCTCCAGAAATAGCAGTGAATTCGCGTACCGATTCAGGCGGCTCTGAAGCTGCTTCCAGGGACTGAAGAACTGCCAAAAGCCCGGCGATTCCTTGAAGATTTCAAATTCGGCCGGGAACGCGTATCTGTAGAACGTCGACAGAAGATAGAAAAAAACGAATTGCGGCTGATCGTGTGGCGCGTTGATTATACTCTTCAATCGCGTCAGCTTACGGCGATCCGAGTCCGGCCAATCTTTCTCGCCGTTGACTTTGAATTCCCCTTCTATCAAAATTCGGTCGCAGTATTTTTCGTTAATAAATTCATCAAGCCGCCGAAACGCCTTTATTTCTCCTGCGGTTAACAATGTAATCCCGTAGCCGGATCTCCGTAAGGACTCAAACAACTGGGGAGGAATGTTGCGATCCAGTGTCTGATGATATCCTAGAGAAGACCTGCCGTAGAATAAATGAAAGAGCCCGAGGTGTGAACAGTTCGAACCGGAATAATGACGCTGAAGCTGAAGCCCTTGTTCCGACCACTTGTCCAGTTCCCTCATCAACTCGGGAGAAATGGAGGAGTGACGGAAACTCTCAAAAATGATCAATATCACGTTGGGCAGATTGGATCTTTCCACCACAGCCGAGAAATCCACCGGCCCGGGCTGCGCGGCTTCCTGAGCGAATTTCATAGCGAGCAGCTCGTCTTTGGCATCGACTGGAAAATTCAAAGCGTCCGATGGCTTCTGGTCTGCGTGGGCGAAGCCAACTCGACCTGATGGCCTCTCGATAAAAGACTGCACGAATTCGATCATGCTTGCGGGAAGGGGCGCAACGGGGAGGATTCGGCCCAACAAGTTCCGGTCGCTGAAGAGAATCAGGGCTGGGACAATGCCTACGACGATGACAATAAACGCCGTCATGAGCGCCACTGTCGCCTGAAAAGACCGCATCCAGGGGAACCTTCGCCCAAGCCGGGAAGTTACCCACTGGGCGAAAATAAAGAGCACAAGAGCCGCGGCCACGAAAGTACCGAAAACAATCAATGCCTCTGCAGTTAGCCTTTCCGCGAACCACTGCCAGTGGATGTACCGAAGGTCAGGCAAATAATCCCAGGCGTGATAGCCGGTGACACTGACCGAGACAAGGTCTGTGGCTAACCAATAAAAGATCCCGATCGATGAGCAATTGAGAACCAGTATAGCCGTCCGCCTCCACCTGAATGCGATCAAGACAGAGCATATCAGCAGCACGGGCACGAAAAACACCAAGGACTTTGCCACAAGCAGCCAGAATACCAGGGCCTTGTCCAAGAGCGACAGACCACGGATGCCGGAAACTGTAATGATCTGATATCGGTCCCACTCAAACAGATATGCGAATAGGACGGACGATGAAGTCAAGAATGCGAAAGTCGTCGTCCAGATTTTCGTCGGAGAGTTTGTCATTGTGGATGGTTTGTGAGGCCGGGCCTTTCGCTCGTAATCACAGTAAATTTCTGCATGCAGCACCATGAGACCTTCGGGCACGAACCGGAGCGAATGCCTAAAGAACGTCCGGAAACCAAATCAGCAAATCAAAGAGTAGGAAATATTGCAAACCTCAAAAAAACTTGTTCGCGGAATCCTTCCCCCTGATTCGGGGCAAGGATGACCTGATCGCAGAGGGCCCTACGAATCACAGTTTGGGTCCATCCGAAGATGATTCGACGTCCCATACTAAAACGGGCTTGTATAAACGACACCAAGAACTCGGCTGATGACCTTGACCTAAAAATCTTTATCACTCTTCCTCGTGAAAGGAAACCCTAGTCGGTTTTGCCGAGTGGAGATGGAATGCTCGATGGTTTGAAGCAATTCATCGCCGGCTGTGTCCAAAGAAGCCAGTGACATTCTGCCGGCCTCGCGGAATCTCGCTTTGAAATAAATAGCCATAAATTTCTCCAGCGCCTCTTGGGACCGGGGTGACTTCCGAATTATGTCAGCGAGATTATTTTCGTGCCAAGGATCAATCCGGGAAAGGATCCCCTTGCGGTGAAGATGCTTCATGGTTTGAACATATACTCGTGAAGGCCCTGCCATCCTCGAATTGCATCCACGACGTACCAGAACCCCCACAAGGACGAGGGCTCCGCCGATTCCCGACACCCACAAAATGAAGCTAGGTTTCCACTCAATGGAAAAAGGTAAGGAGTCCTCGCCAAATAGAATCCCTGCAAATGCTTTGAGCATAACCATTTGGTCTGTTCGGTCGAACTGGACCACGTATTTGTTCCAACGGAACTCGAAAGCATCATACAGGTCTACGAGGAAACGCCAAAGAAGGCTCGCCTCGGCTTCAGCTCTTCCGGGAGGGGTGGGATCCAGCGCAGTCCAGTTGCCATCCCCTAACGCCGCTTCGACCCAGGCATGTCCTTGCGAGAATCGGACAAGGAATTGACCCGCTTGGTCAGTCGGCTCCACACCTGCGAAACCTTCTACCACGCGCGCGGGTATATCAATTGCGCGCAGCATGAGACAAAGCGCTCCTGCAAAATATTCGCAGTTTCCTGATCTGCTTTGGAACAGAAAGTACTCCAGGGGCGGCACATTTTCCGGCGGGCTGGGATTGTCCAGAACATAATTGAATTGGGTCCGCAGTTTCCTTGCGAGCGTACCAGCTTTCTCAGCCGGCGACGTTAATCCTGAAGTCCATTCCCGGGCTAGTCTCTCGATCCGAGATGTCACCCCGGCCCTATCCAGATTGATTGGATCCACCTTCGAGGCCGCTGGAAGAGGACGATCCACCGCGGTGATTCTGTAAGAGTCGGTCAGCAGGAAAGGGGTGTCAACTAATATCTCTGCTCGGGAGTTCAGATATAACGGCCTCTCCATACGTCCCTCGGCCCTCAATGGCAGGCCCGCGGCATAAATTGTTTGTGAAAGCAGTTTATAAGGCACGAACCTATAGACGAAGGTCTCTCTGGACTGTGCTCGGACCGGCCCGGCTATGATCCCCCTTGCCCGAGTGGAATCCCACCGATTGCCGTCGGTTCTGTCCAACACGCGGCCCCGCCAGTAAGGATAATCCGGAAGCGATCCACGCTCTACATGCACGAAGAAAGCGACCCTGTGGCGTCCCCCCATATTCGCCATTTGTTTGTAGCTGATGTATTTCTGGAGATCTCCAAAGCCGCCCCCCGCTGATGTTACGGCCCCAAGGCCGGGAAATATTAGGAACGGCCGAGGTATGATTGCAAAAGTGACTATGGTCAGGACAAACACAAACCCGGAGTATTTTGCCACCAGTCTCGAAAGGCCACTCGGAAGGCTGAAGTCCTGATGAAGCGAACCTGTAGCATCATGGTGGGCTCTTCTTGACTCATCAAGAAGGAACACCAAAAGCGTACCCATCAAAGCAAATAGGTAAGGAGGTAGAATCAGCCCGAAAATCAGGTGATTGGTCAGTATGCAATTGACAAGAATGAGACTGACGGTGAGAAAGATCAGTTGTGCGATTGCACGGTTGTCCAACGGGCTTAACACTCGGGCCATGAGAGTGCCGAAAGCGAAATAAACCATGAAGAGCGGAAGAACAAGGTGACTTTGAGTGAGAAACATGCCGATGGCAACGGCTGCTGTGTACAGCAATAATAAGCCTGTGATGGTCTTCTCGGTCCAGATATAGGGGCGACCATAATCGAGACGCGTCAACGCTGCC
Organism: Desulfomonilaceae bacterium; assembly: GCA_035506215.1. GTDB lineage: Bacteria > Desulfobacterota > Desulfomonilia > Desulfomonilales > Desulfomonilaceae > DATJPW01. The sequence continues at coordinate 5,694 of DATJPW010000075.1, read as the reverse complement.
CAGATTGGTACTAGGGCGAGCAGAGTAATAGGGTGCAAACCGTTTTCGATGCAGGCTGCAGCCACGGATAGACCGACGAGAGCCACAAGGAAATTCTTTAGCGCAGGAGATCGCTCAGCTTTAGTGGGCCGAATTGTTAGACTCTTTTGTTTCAATTCTTTAATACGATACTTAATTAGCTCTCGTGTGGCAAGGGCCGGTATGCTATGCAATGTTGACAAATTAGGTCCTCGCCTCTAACATTTGGGCGCACGTACGTGGTATTTAAGAAATTCCATGTGCGCGTTGTTGAACCGGCCAGCTTGGATCATAACCGGCGCATTTTGATTGAGCCGTCGATAGGTGCTGCGGGGTCGAGACATTAGATGACGAGCGACGATAAGAAGGTTGTCACAATAGGTTCTCGCGTGGCCTCCTACATCGGTTCGAAAGCCACGAAAGAACGAAAAATGCAGGCCGCTGCAATGCAAGCGGAATTCACTCTGCGCGATACGCTGGTGATCTTATGTTATCTCGCAAGGGACCCCGATGCGGACATAAACCGGCAGGCTCGGAGAAACCTTATCGCCGCGGCCCGAAGTTGGTTCAATCGCCCTGATCGCCCGGAACTTCCCGAACCGATTCATCAAATTGTTACGCAGGTGGTCGGCAAAGTAGGATTGGCCGAAGAGAGCAAGGAGTTCGAAGCCGGAGAAGAGACAGTGACCGGCAATATAGGTCTGCTGGGTCTTGGAGAAATAATCCAAACCATTGATCACAACCATCGCACTGCCCGTATAATGATGCAGCAAGCAGACGACACGGCTATGGTCTACACGGAAAAGGGGAAAGTCGTCGGAGCCCGGTTGCGCGAGGCTGACGGACTGGAAGCTTTATACGAAATTTTCGGTTGGATCGAGGCCGCTTTTATCTATGTTCATGCTGATCCGGGCGAATTCCGTAACAGAATAAATGTCAGTACATTGAATCTCGTGATGGACGCTTTGGAACGGACGACGGACCGGGATCCCTTTGAAATACCGATCAGTAGGACCTGGAAAGTTACGGGCCATCTCAAGATTATGAATCTTTTTGAAATCGCCGAGATTTTCGAGATGAACTCCAAGCAGGCTGTGTGCAGATTAAAGCAGGACGGCGAGGAAGGATTCTTATACTTCCGAAACAGCCGGATCATTAATGCCTCGCTTGGCGACATGAGCGGTATGGACGCCGCCTGTAGCCTGTTCACGTGGCCCAGCGCATTTTTCGAAATCTTTCGCGGGGGGGAGGACGTCGAGGAAGTCATTCACATTGGTATGCAGAATCTCATTATTGAAGCAATGAGGCTTTTGGATGAAGGGGTAACGGTAACCGACAGAGTAGCGTCCGAACTGGCACTCGTGGATGAACTCTTCGACGGTCGTGACGTTATCGCGCTCCCGATTCTGGAAAAAGTGCGTTTGGTCTTCAGTGAAGACGAGAGGGCCCGAGAAGTCCTTGAAACAGACAGCAACCCTCTGGTGCGCAAAGCTCTCAAGGTCAAGATTTCCAAGACGGTCTATCGATACCTGAACCCGGCCACGGACCACGATCAGCGACTTAAAGCCGCTCGGGGCGTGGTCCCGCTGTCTACTACTGAAAAGTTGGTTTTGCTGAGCTACCTTTCTCACGACGAGTCACAAGAAATCCGAGAACAAGCCAAAAATACTTTAACATCATTGGATATTTCGACGTACCGTAAGGGCTTGGGAGCTGATTTGCATCCATCGGTAATGGATTTCCTTATTAGGGAGACCATTCGCGATGAATCTCTCGTAAAGGTGGCAGCAGCCAGTGACAACATTTTGGAAGAAACGGCCCTGCACATTCTTGAAACTTGGCAAAGCCCGGAGCTATTTCACACAGTGCTGGAGAATAGGCGTTTGCGAGAAAGAAGTCCTGCGGTCATCTCGAAACTCGCGACAGCTTGCGGTGATGATCCCGTCTTCAGGAAGCGCATAGAAACATTAGAAGAATCCATGTTGCAGGGTGACACGGACATGAAAGTGGAAGGTCCTCTCGCTTTCTTCGGTTTGGGCGGCCTGTTGCGAGCTGCCCGACAAGGCGGCAGGTCCGGCACGATAATCCTGGAATCGCCGTCACGTGTGGCGCGAGTTTTCTTCAAACGAGGCAAGATCGTCGGCGCGGTGAGCGGACCGCTGGAGGGAATACCCGCTGTCGAGGCCATCATGGATACCCGAGATTTTCGTTTCCGATATCTCTTGCGGACGTATTTTGCAAAGGAAAATCTCGATCCGTTGGTCGCAGACGAAATGTTGAATACACAAGGCGCAGGACCGGATCCTGTTTTGCCACAGTCAACAGGAAGCACACTCGTAACAGGAAATCTGGCGACAATGGACATTTTCGAAGTCCTCTCCGGCCTGGAAGGGACTCCGGAGCCGATCGCCGTTTCAGTGATCTGCGAAGAAGGGTCGGGTGAAATACGCAGGGACCGAAGCCGAATTTTCGACGTTCAAGTAGAAGGCATAGATGACCCTCAAAACGCTATGGCATCTCTGCTTTCTTGGACCGGCCTCCGATTTATCGTCCGCAGAGCCCTCGCGGATCAGCCGGCTAGATTGGACAAGTCTCTAAATGATTTCTACACAGAGGTCCTCAGGCTCATTCCTGAGGACGTAATCCGAATGGCCAGCCCGGGGCATTTGCCTGAATGGGAGCTGTCTGAGGCTGAATTCGAGAGTCTCTATCATAGGATTCTTCAGATGGGTGTGGGCGATAAAATCAAGCTCGCTCTTTTCGGTACCAAAGAGGCCCGTGACCTCCTCGTGCGTGACCCGAACAAAATCGTTGCTTTAACGGTGGTAAAGTCCCCGAAAATACTCGAATCGGAGATCGAGACAATCAGCAAGTCTCGGCATGTGTGCGAAGACGTGCTCCGCCACATAGCCGGTTCCAAAGAATGGATGAGATCATACAGTATTAAAACAAACCTTGCTTTTAACGCAAAGACGCCCGTTCCGATTGCTATGAGATTGCTGCCACAACTCCGGGAAGGAGACTTGTGGAAGCTCGCAAAAAGCAAGAATGTTTCTCAAGTGCTGGCTAAGCAGGCCGGACACCTTGCGCAAGCCAAGTCGCCAAGATAACGAGCTGGCGAGATCAACAATTCGGCAGGCATATGTCTGTTCACTCAGTTTAGAAAATTGAACGATAGCCCTTGATATAACTCCAAAAAAAGCTGTCGGTGTGCTAATGTCTCAAACGGCTCAAGGGAGAAGTGACCATATTGGAGAATGGTGGTCATTTTGGAAAGCTTACAATGAGCCTTTAACGGCATTTGGTGGAATGACACGTGTCGACCTTTCTCGCTCCGGTAGGTTGTGTCGGGGACCCGGCGACCGGAGCAGTTCGCTGTCATATCTCGTGTGAAAAGGCCTATTGCCATGGATGAACCCATGAATGAACAGAATGGTGTTTCTCGGGACATTTTCAGGGGGGCCGAGAAGATCGAAATCTTTGGAAAGCTTCCTTCACTGCTGTGGACATACATCGACACGGGCCGCAACCTGATTCAGGACCTTAAAACGAGACCCGACCGCAGTTCTGAAGCAGTGCACACTATGGCGAAGTTGCTGGAAATCCTTAATTCGGCCGCGGACCATTTGGAAAACCTGGAATTGAGGAATTGCCTGGATAAGCAGTCCAGCATATTCAATTCTTTGAAGGACGGCACCCTTTCCGGCGATGGCTTCATCGACTCGTTCGAGGCACATTTGCCGAAGCTTGAACAGCTCGCCGGTCAACGTGTCGATCCATCGACAGCCTTGTTCAATATGATGCACCTCGATTTGGAAGTTGAAAAAGCTGAGAGCATAAAGGCCGGTAGAAGCGCAGATCTGATTGTGAGCGTAGCCATATTGGACGACGTGAGGAATTATCTGGCGCAGGAACTTATGGGTGAAGGAATTTCATCCGTACTGGTCATAGACAATGCCGGGTCGTTGATCGTCAGTGTAGGCAACAAACCTTCTCTCGATGTCACATCACTTGCAGCAGTGGCCGCGGCTAACTATGCTGCAACTCAACAAATCGCCCGCCTTATAGGAGAGCGGGATTTTGTGCTCCTATTTTACAAAGGTCACAATGAATCATTTCATTTCACTCGTGTCGGAGAAGAATACATAATCATTACCGTTTTCGACAACTCACTTTCTCTGGGGCTGCTGCGCCTGAAAATCGCCGATGCCGCGGGCGTGCTGGAAAAGAAGCTCCCGAAAAGGGAGGCATAGACATGGCCTTTATCAACAAGAGCGCAAAAGAGATCCAAGTAAAGATCGTTTACTACGGTCCTGGGAGGTGTGGAAAAACAACCAACCTCCTCTATGTAAATCAGAAAATGAATGCTCGCTTTATGGGAAAAATGATTTCCATTGACACCCGGGGCGACAAAACGCTTTTCTTTGATTTCCTGCCTCTGTCTCTCGGCTCGATCCGAGGATTCAACATCAGGGTCCAGCTTTACACCGTTCCAGGCCAGGTACTATATAACGAGAGTCGTAAAATGGTACTTAAGGGCGTGGACGGTGTCGTCTTTGTCGCCGATTCGATGGAAGTGCAGCAAGCGCCGAATAAAGAAAGCCTTCAGAATCTGAGAGAAAACTTACTCGAAGACAACTTGGATCTTGATGAACTTCCGCTGGTGCTTCAGTACAACAAACGGGACCTGGAAGGCAGTGTTATCCCTGTCTTGGACAAGTCCGTTATGGACAAAGACCTCATAACGATGGTCAAGAACCCCGCACCTGCCATCATGGCCAGCGCTCTCCAGGGAACGGGGGTCTTCGAGACTCTGCGCGAAATAAGCAAGATCACCCTCAAGTCAGTTCATCAGAAGCTTAGGGCATAGAGGTTCGACAGAGAAGTTAATGGCCAAATCCGATGACATGGAAGACCTGAACAAACTCATCGACAGGGCTGTAGATACTTTCTTCGTCGAGGCTCCTGATGAAGACGAACTTGCCTTTGAAGATGATTCTGTGACCCCAGGCATGTCCGCATCTTCTTCCGAATCCTTTGAGGAGAGTGAACCTTCAAGCCAGGGCAGGATGGCCACCTCGGGTGACCTTGAGACCGACCGGGCCATAGACCTCGCAGTGGACACGCTTTTTGTGGAAGAGCCTGACGCTGCCACACCCGAAACCGCTGAAGTCGAAGTGGAAATGGAAGAACTGGCCGGCGGCCAAGAACCGTCCGATCAGCATCCCGCGAAGGAACCCACTATAACTGTTGGTTCCGGCCGGAGACGCGGCGCGGAGACAGCACTCTCCGAAAATGCTCTGGCACAGGAGATTCATCGAGAAATCCTTACCCGCCAGGAAAAAAGTCCTCAGGCTGTGCCGCTGAAGCGGGGAGTACCCGCTCCCCGACAACGACCGGTTGTAGGCGCTCAGCAGGTATCGGCACTGGTAAAGTTGCAGGAAGCGATTCTTACCCTCGAATGGGAGATTTCGCCCCGATCGGTCATGGTTCTTTCAAATGAGCTTGCAAGATTGCGAGCAAGATTTCACGATAACGTGACGATGGATTTCGGCGCTCTGGCCATGAGACTCGTTCTGGATTATGTGGCCAAGCGAATGTCACGGGCGCATCCTGAATCCATTCGGTTTCTTCTGGTTGTTGCAGGCCTCCTTCACATGAATGCCACATCCGGCG
>DATJPW010000074.1:0-4180 GCA_035506215.1 Desulfomonilaceae bacterium | reverse complement strand
TGTAACCAAAACGGCCTTTGGTTGTAAAGAGGAATCATCCAACCCCGCGTGTTTTTGTATAGCCTTCATTGTTGATTTGCTCCAGTTGTTTGAAAAATATACATATCAGCACTGCGTTTTGAAATATGAAAATTCTAATTTTGATTATCCACTTTAGAACTGATAGCGAAGAAGGCGAAGCATATTTTCATAGCGCGGGATGAGGGACATAAAGCCATAAATCAAACGAAATGTCCAAGGAAGTTTCTGCACATATGGGGAGCCGAAAAGCGATAATTCCGTCACTATTTTTAGTTTCGGATCTAATTGTCCAACTTCTTCAGGATCCTCTACAGCCCATTTGTGTAATGCGCCCGTTGTACGACTTGCCCTTGATTGTCCTGATCTTATGGCGTACGAATTCATAACATCAAACGCTATCTGACCTTGAGGAAAATGGCCTGTAATTCGATTCAATAAATTTTTTACCGCTTCGCCGGTAAGATATTCCAAGACCCCCTCCGCAATGATCATTGCCGGCTGACCATTCGGGATTTCTGCCAGCCAATCCGGATCAGTTAGAGAAGATCCGATCATTGTGTATCCGTCCCTATTGGAATAAAAATTTCCTCGTAATCGGATCACTTCGGGGTAATCTACATCGAACCAATGAACGCTTTCAGAAGAACCAATTCTGGATATTCTGGTATCCAAACCGCAACCCAGATTCAATACGATAGCGTCTGGATTCTCGTTGAGAAATTCCTTCAGCCATTCGTCATATTGCCTGGCCCGAACCACAATCAAATTATCATTGCCAAGACTTTTCAACTTCCCAAAATCGTAGTCGACCATATTAATAATTTGGTCGGCTTTCTTATCGTTGAGAATGGAGTTTTTTGAACGATGGTCCAAAGCCTTGGCATGCAGGGTGATCAGAAGGGTCTCTTGAATCTTGGTGAGATGCACTTTCGTTTTGTCTATCATTTCGAGCCTTCATGATGAATCATTGACTTTATTCGGCTGACATCCATACTCCTGATTCTACAGGCCTGGAGGGTGTAATTAAGCATTTCTGATTCGGCCAGTTCCAGAGTCGAAGACAGTAAAGCTATTTGTGCCGCTTTTTGTGAACCGGACGATATACATGAGAGTGCATTGCAATTCCCTGTTGTTTCGGCCGAGCATGGGGGTAACGCAGGTAGGCGCGAACTCGCTTCATCAACCTTCTAAAATATTCGTGGAATCCTCCAGGCTTGGCAATATTATCTTGCGATGTTTCCATATTTATATTCTTCTTTACAGCTCATGTTGGTGTCGTCATGTATCAGCCAGGATCAGCCATTGATAGAACCAGGCAGAAGGGAAACGCCGCCATAGATATCGGCCCCTGCGACAACCACAAAAAGAGGTTCATTCGTGAATCCTTGAAAGGCAGGCTGCGCGAAGTGACCGCCTGCATGTCGCGTCCGCCGCTAACCTTTGCTTTATATGCTTTAACTGGTTTGGTCGTCTTTATATACTCATTTACGAGTATAAAGCCAAAACCGCCAATTTACCTAACGACCAGATAATATCCAGCTATCGAACTTATATCTATGAACTGCCGCGACGGGAACTGTAAAATTCCTTGATGCACTATGAGACTTTGGAAAGTCAGTCACATAGCCTTGGCAACATACAAACGAATATTACTGAGATCCGGGACCGGGAAGATTTCTTCCATCGGTCGATGTTTATAACTCATTGATCAGGTTGGTTCGGCTCTCACGTGCGTCACATGCGTAGAAGACGTTCGGCAGTGCCTTGCGCGATGCGATGGAGGTCGGCGGGGCTGAGCGGGAGCTGCTCCAGGAAGTTTCGGGCATCCAGCATTGAACTCCAAGGATAGTCGGCTGAGAACATGATCCGGTCGACCCCCACCTGAAACAACAGGTCGAGGAAGTTCGGTAAGTAGTTGAAACTGCTGAAGGTGTAATAAACGTTCTCACGCAGGTACGCACCGATCGGGCGCTTCAATTTGGTGAGCTGCATGGGCAGGTCGTTATCCAGCCTGGGGAGCATAAAGGGGAGTGCTTCGCCCATATGGCCGATCACCAGCTGTAGCTGGGGGTAGCGGTCGAACGCTCCGCTCAGGATGATGCGAATGACATGCACGGCGGTCTCGATGTGCCAACCCCAGCCGGAGGCTGCCAGTTGGGCGGACACTTCCGGTGCATAGTTCCCTACGTAAGAGGCCTGGATGACCGGCTGAGGAGGAGGCGTCGGGTGCAGATAGAGGGGCACGTGGAGGGCTTCAGCCTGCTCCAGGATCGGCCAGAAGAACGGATCGTCCAGATAGCGGCCCTGGGTGTGGCCGTTGATCACTCCACCCTTGAAACCATAATCCTGGACTGTGCGTTTCAGCTCAGCAGCGGCGACATCCGGGGCTGCGGTTGGCAAAGTGGCAAAGCCGGCAAAGCGGTCGGGGTGCCGCCGTACAGCCTTTCCCAGATAGTCATTCACCTGGCGGGCGAGCACCTGCGCGGAGGACGCATCCAGTTGTTCTACACCAGGAGAGTTCAGGGAAAGCACCTGCACGTCGATCCCTGCGGCATCCATGTCTGCGATCCTAAGCTCGTCGAGATCCAGGAGTTGAGCTAAAAGGTGAGCATAAATCTGTGCCATCGGAGATTGGGGAGGAGTTGTTCGGACCCGCTCAGCAAGTCCGCGGCCTGGCCCGCTCATAAATTCCGGCGTCGCGTAATGCTCTTCCAGTGAGATCGTTCGCAGCGCCTTTACATTACCAACCTGGGCGCTCATTCTTTATTCTCCTCCTGTCTCTGCCTTGGCTGCTGCGCCGTTATCGTCCTTCCCGAACTGCAGGTCATTCAGAAGCTCTTGCAGCACCTGGATCGTCTCAGCCAGTTTTGGCGTGACGATGGTCTTGATCCGCTCCACTTCCGCCTGCCCCAACGCGGTGACGGTGTAGATGCGGATGCTGCGCTTTTCCGGGTCTTCCCATTTGCCTTCAATGAAGCCCTCTTTTTCGAGCAGCGCGAGCAGCGGGTAGATCGCCCCGGGGTTGGAAACCCATTGGCCGTTGGTTTTTTCTCCCAGCAGGTCCATAATCTCGTTGCCGTAACGCGGCGCCTGTGCGATCAGGTGCAGCACATACAGGGGCAGCAGCCCGCCGCCCTTGCTCAGTAGCGCGGCCACGAACGGATTGAAGCTGTCCATCCCCTGGTGCCATGGGCTGAAACGCCGCCCGCCAAAGATCCAGTGCTCCTCCGGCCAGTCGCCGAAGCTCTGGCGGAAGAACTCGCGCCAGGCTTCCATTTCCTTGGGGGAAAGGGCCTGGACTGCCTCGCCGTGCCCGTGTTCATGGTAGTGTTCATGACGGTGTTCGTCGCGCCAGTCTGACCAGAAATTCCGCTCCCCGTGGACATGCCGGTGATGGCTGTGCCCGTCTTCCGGCGCTTGCTCAGGGCCATATTGGGCGCGTGGGCCGTGCCCGGCCTGGTTTTCCCCCTCCTCGGGGGCTGTGTCATGTCGTTCATCCTTTTGATCTTTCATGATTCTGCGATCTCCTTTATTATTATCAATGTTAATGAAACTAATTATATTTGATTCAATATAATTGAACCTATAATACTCCCCCCTCTCTATTCCGTCAAGGCTTTGTGCGCCTCTATTTAGTTTCTGGTGCGAAAGGCGCGCCGTAGCACAATCACAATTGACAAATCGAAAGCCTCGCTGATCTTCAAAGTAATCGGTGCACACTCTTCGCGTCCAGCGTTCTTTATACGGGTGAAATTCGTGATATGAGCGGAGATCCTTATGCAAACGGTAGAAAAAGCGACTACCGGAAATCCACGTTGAGTGATCGCGACCTTCACTAATCAGGCGTTTCACATATTTTGACACGTTATCATTCATCGTATTCTGGCGATTCGTTCGAATTTCGTCACCAAACGATTGTTTCGGGTGTATGTAGAAATCGCTCGAGCCCTTGCAGCAAACCTGAACCATCTCAAACCATGAACCAATTAAATGCGAACAGCACCCTGCAAATATCATAGAGACGATCTGGACTCAACATGGATTGAAAATCGGTTGATGTGCATATTGTTCCGGTAATTTCAGCACCACTTGTCTTGCAGATCGGATGATCTTCCCGGCCAGGAAGATGTATTTCAGACGGAATGTCTTTATTTGCTGC
>DATJPW010000073.1:0-32071 GCA_035506215.1 Desulfomonilaceae bacterium | reverse complement strand
TCCCAAGCAGCAAAACAAATCCTACGGGTCCCAGGAAGATAGCCCACGCGATCCACATCGCCGTTCCCATCGCCTCTCCCAGCCTGACGATGGCGGTCTCTGCCGCTTTCATGTTGTATCTCCTCTCGATTCCACCTGATTCGCTCCGTCCGACCAAGTTAGAGGCAATTCCCATGCCACACTCGAAATCTGAGTTCACTACGTTCAATTAGCAGAAATCAGGAGCGATATCTAAATTCAGCGACAGACACGATGGAGGAGCGCGGAATCGGAGGCGTGATCCTATGGGATACTTCCCATAGTTCTATCGGAGAATTCCCAAACTAAAAGTTTTTGAAGAGAGAAAAGGGGAGGGGCGCCCATAGGCGTTAAAATAGTAAATCTGATTGGTGCGTTTCACAATATTATCACCCTCCCCCTACCCCCTCCCATCAAGGGAGGGGATTCAACAACCCTCTCCCCTTGCGGGAGAGGGGAGGGAGAGGGGTCTTTCATGTCGAGCAGGGAGCTTAGTTTAACGCCTATGGGAGGGGCGCCGCACAGAACGCGTGACCAAAAGTCTCTTCGCTGCCCCGGTCGCGGCGTGGCAGGTCCTTTCCTTTTCTCAGGACAAAAGAGTGACTAATCCCGTCACTTAACAAGTGGTACATATTTAGAGGCGCTCACCAATACGGCTCGGGACCTGAGACCGACCGGAGTGGTCAGGCTCCAAACCTCGCCTATCGTGCGTCGAATAGCACTCCCATCAGAAGCGCTGGCTCAGTGCCGTAGTTGAGCCAATAGTGATTGGTGCCTCGCTGTACGACCGCATCAAACGGACTCAGCTCGACCTGACCGACGTCCAGCAGAAGAGTCACCCGGCCGGTAAGCACTACCACGTAGTCGATTGTAGAGGTGGTGTGCATCATGGGATTGCGCCGCGTATCCACACGACAGTGGCTCGCACCAGCGGCTGCAAACGCTTCAGCCGCGGCTTTTTCCGCCTGTTCGGGTGACATGGACGGGTCTTGCGGTGGGATCTCAAAGAAACGAAAAATCGTTCCCGCGGGAGGCGGCTCAAGGCTGACGGGACCCGGCGCGTTTTCGTCAGTTAAAGAAGCCGGGCTCTTGGTCGTTCGCCAGAAATCCGCCGAACCCAGAAGGCCGGATTCGACCTTCTCGTCCCCGACCACTATGGATTGTCCATCCCTGTTGCGACCTGTGACAACGCATCTGTACGAACCAGCCATTCGCAACACCTCTTTCACAAACCAACGGCCGAGCTTCAAGGGGGCCCAGCTTCAAGAGGGCCGAGGTTCGGGCTGCGGCCCTTGTTCGCCGTTTCCGTTCGTATAATTTGGCTTTTCGTAAATCTTGTGACATAGAAGGATCGCAGCAAAGAAACAAAAAATCAAATCAGTAATGCCCACATCTGTGGGACCTCAACACGAGCGGCCCCAAAACTTGGAGGAAAGGCTGAAAATCGATGAATCCCAAGCAGAGCGCGCGTTACGACATGGACACTTCCAAAGCATTCATAGAAACATTCAGCATCGAGCCCACAGGCTCCGGACCGCTGGACGGTTTGAAGTTTGCAGTCAAGGACCTGATTGATGTCAAGGGCTACAAGACATCGTGCGGAAATCCCACGTGGCGCGATACACATCCCGTAGCTGCTGCCAACGCTGTGTGTGTGGATCAGTTGTTGCTTTCCGGGGGACAGTGTGTTGGCAAGACGGTTGCGGATGAACTCGCTTTTGGGTTGAGTGGGGAGAATTTCTTTTATGGCACTCCCGTGAATCCAAAAGCGCCGGATCGCGTTCCGGGCGGGTCTTCGAGCGGGTCCGCTTCTGCTGTGGGTTGCGGTCCGGTCGATTTTGCCCTTGGAACTGATACAGGCGGGTCGGTACGCGTGCCTGCGAGCAATTGCGGTATCGCAGGCATGCGGCCTTCTCACGCTGCGATCTCGGTGGCGGGAGTCAATCCGTTTGCGCCGACCTTTGACACGGTGGGTATACTCGCCGGCGACGCCGGCGTGTTGTCAAAGGCTGCCGGCGTTTTGATGGCTTGCGATGTGCCTTCGCGAGTCGAAATTGATGCAATATGTCTACTCGATGACGCCTTTGCGATTTCCGACCCTGAGATACGGGAGGCATTACGCGAGTCAGTTCAGGCAATAGAGCGGATGTTTCCAGGGAAGGTAAAACATTCGTCGCTGCTTGAGATCGATCCTGAGTCAGGTGAATCAGGGCTGAAGGATTGGTATAAGACCTATTGCCTTGTACAATGGGCAGAAATCTGGAGCTGCCTAGGCGCATGGGTAAAAGAGGCAAGGCCGCAGTTTGGTCCCACGACGAGTGCGAATTTCGAACTCGCCAAGAACATGGATCGCCGACTCCTCGTTGATGTCATAAACCGGCGGCAACACTATATAGACGTCTTGAAGTCATTCGTCACGGGAAATGACTTGCTATGTATGCCGACCACTCCGGCCCTTGCTCCGATCAAGGGTAGCCTGGGCATCGACCGCACAATGGGAGACTACTACCCTCGCACACTTTCCATGACGGCCGTTGCCGGTATCGCTCGTCTACCTCAAGTGACTTTACCGCTGGCTTCCATTGGCGGAGTCCCCGTCGGCTTGTCCTTGCTTGCGGGTCACGGAATGGATGGATTTCTTTTGGGTGCAGCGCAGATGGTGGCTTCAGAAGTCAGATAGCAGACCCGGCAAATTTCTTTCTATCTTCTGCCCAATCGTCTTCTGATTTCGTTCAAAGGAAACCGGACTGTCAATGGGCGGCCGTGCGGGCAGACCTCCGGTGAACCGCCTTGATCCAACTGCGCCAGAAGGGTCCGTATCTCCTCGGCATGCATGCTCTGAGTCTCTTTCACCGCGGCTTTGCAGGCCATCGTTTTGAACATTTCCTCTCGGAACCTTGCCGGGTCTGCGCGAAGCCCTGTGTCCAGCATTTTGTCGATCAATTCATTGAATAGCTCATTGACGTCGGAGCTTCCCAGCCACGAGGGGACGCCTCTAACCAGGAAATCCTTTTCGCCGAACTCCTCGATGCGGAACCCGGCAATTTGCAACAAGTCCAAGTGCGTAGCCAGGGCGCGCGCCTCAACGGGTGAATACTCCAGCAAAGTTGGAATAAGAAGATCTTGAGACGCGAATCTCTCGCCTTGCCGGTGAGACTTGACCAAATCATCGAACAACACGCGTTCATGGGCCGCGTGCTGGTCCATAACAATGAGTTCGTCATCACTGTGCAGAACCAGAAACGAACCGGGAAGGCTTCCCAGGATGCCGAGGGAAGAGAATCTGCCCGCGCTTACGCGCACTTGATCGGCTGGCTCAGGATGGGCAATCCGGGGGACCTCCGCAGGCAGCGTATGCCTTTCCTGGGGCCACGGACCGGTGTCCGGCTGTCTTTCATCTTCCCGAAGGTGGCGAGCCACCGGGGTCGCAGGGGATTTCGGAAAAATAGGCGCCCAACCGCCGGGTGGAGGATTAAAAGGCGCACCCATGATGGCTTTGTATACTCCGTCCAGAATAAGGTCCGAAATCTCCCTGGGTTTGAGAAAACGGACCTCTGCTTTCTGCGGATGAACATTCACATCCAACTCTTCAGGCGGCAATTCAATGAACAGAATCGCGAGAGGATAGCGCCCGCGCTCGACCAGACTGGCGAACGCCCGTGTGATCGCTCCGTTGATCAACCTGTCTCGAACAGGGCGGCTGTTGACGAAAGTGAGGACGGAACGCAAGCTTGAGCGCGCATAAGGAGGCTTCGCCACATAACCTCTAAGCCGGGCCTTTCCTACGGAGTAGTCCACTTCAACGAGATTTTCCCGCACGTCTTTGGAATACAGCGTGTGGATACGCTCGAAGGTGGACCGCACAGGCGGAGCATCCAATTTAACTCTACCGTCTTCGGAATAAGTGAATCCCACGGACGTGCAGGCCAGAGCAACTTTTGTGACGAGTTCCTGAACATAAGCGGCTTCAATTCCTGGGACCTTAAGAAATCTGCGCCGAACCGGAACGTTGTAGAATAAGTTTGCAACCTCAACCGTAGTTCCTCGTCCCATACCTATTTGCTGGGATTTGCGCAGCACTCCCCCTTCTATTATTATCTCAGTGCCCGCGGCATCGGATTCATCGTTGGTCCGAAGCCTGAGCCTGGAAACTGAAGCAATGCTGGCCAGCGCTTCGCCCCGGAATCCCATAGTGGCAACATTTTGGAGGTCTTTCTCTGAACGGAGTTTCGAGGTGGCGTGTCTCTCCAGGGCCAGGAATGCATCGTCACGACTCATGCCGCTCCCATTATCTCTGACCCTTATAAGCTTCTTGCCCCCGGTTTCTATTTCTACCTGAATTGTCGTGGCGCCCGCGTCGATGGAATTTTCCACCAACTCTTTCACCACGGAAACCGGGCGCTCGACCACTTCACCGGCTGCAATCCGATTTATAACGCCTTCGTCGAGGATTCTAATGCGTCCCATGACAAACGACTGAGGCTTCACCCGAGTTCATAAAGTCCGAGCGGTCATTCTTGACCGAATAGACCGGCTTGCTGCCTATCTTCGGGAGCCTTCGCCTTGAAATGCCGGTATGCCTTCGCAGTGGCCACGCGTCCGCGCGGAGTTCTGTCCACGAAGCCCTCTTTCACCAGGTACGGTTCGTACACATCCTCCAGGGTGTCTCGTTCTTCTCCTACAGCTACCGATAGGGTCTCTATGCCGACAGGTCCGCCTCCGAACTTGAATATGATGGTCTCAAGAAACTTGCGGTCCATCGCGTCGAGTCCGGACTGGTCCACATCCAGCATCTCCAGTGCTTTCATAGCGGTTTGTTTGTCGATACGGCCTTCTCCCCTGACTTGTGCGTAATCCCGGACCCTTCGTGTCAGCCTGTTTGCGACACGCGGCGTGGCACGAGACCGGGATGCAATCTCTGTAGCCCCGGATTCGTCTATTTCCACATTGAGGAGCGAAGCCGACCTCTTGACAATGGTATTGAGTTCATCAACCGAGTAGAAGTCCAGATGGAAGATGATTCCGAACCGATCTCGCAACGGGTTGGTAAGCAGACCGCTCCGCGTGGTCGCTCCAATCAGGGTGAACGGCATCAGCTCCAGCTTGATCGTGCGCGCACTAGGTCCTTGGCCGACAAGCAGGTCAAGCTTGAAATCCTCCATCGCTGGATAAAGAATCTCCTCGATTATTGGACTAAGCCTGTGAATTTCATCAATAAACAATACATCAAGCCGTTCAAGGTTCGTCAGGATTGCTGCAAGATCACCGGCTCTCTCGATCACCGGCCCTGAAGTAGTCCGGATTTGGACTCCCATCTCGTTGGCTATTATGTGAGCGAGCGTGGTTTTGCCCAAGCCGGGAGGACCGTGAAAGAGTATGTGATCCAATGCCTCCCCGCGGCCGCGGGCAGCCTCGATGAAAACGCCAAGATTCTCTTTGACTCTTTCTTGTCCAACATAATCGACCAATCGCCTCGGACGCAGGGTCCTGTCTGAATCGTCATCCTCTGAGACGCGGCGGCCGGTGATTATACGTTCAGCATCCATGTAATTGATCCTTCAAAGCGGGACTCTGCATGGTGCCGGCCCAAGCTGCGAGTGTGTTACAGTGATTCTCGAAAATAAGTCGGGCCGTACGTTCGCGGGAATGGCTATTCAGAAAGACCTTAAAGAAATGCTACGGCAGTGATTGAACAGGCAAGCAAATCTGGAAAACCGTGCCTTTTCCCACCTTGCTGGTCACATCGATTCTGCCCTCATGCTCTCTGATCACCGCGAAACAAATGCTCAACCCCAAGCCAATTGATGTCTCGTTCTCTTTCCTTGTAAATGAAACGTCAAAGATTTTCTCCAGGTTTTGTGGTGGAATGCCCACGCCGGTATCTTCGACCGTCAGGATTATGCAATTCTTCTCCTGATCAAATCGGCTGGCGATCCTCAGTTCCCCACCATTAGGCATAGCCTGGTCCGCGTTCAATATCATGTTGATGAAAGCCTGTCGTAAGCGGCTACCCACCGCCATCATATGAGGCAAATCAGGAGCCAGGTCGGTCGAGATTCGTATGTTAAGATCCCTAAATTGTGCTTCAAATGACAGAAGGATTTCTTCCAGAAGCTTGTTGATGTCCACAGCGCTTTTCAGTCCGTCGACAGGCTTAAAGAAATCCTTCATCTTGATTAGAATTCCCGCGATGCGCTTGCATCCACAATACGCGGCCTCAAAATATTTCCTGGCGTCGTGGGCTTGGGGAACAACGTCTTTAAGCCGTTCCAGGCAGTCCGTAATTCCATAGACGGGATTAGTGAGCTCATACGCCAGATGTGAGGCCATTTCCCCCGTCGCGGAAAGCCTCTCAGCTATGACCCGTTGCCTGCCCAGACGTTTTGCAGCCGTGATATCTCTCACCAAACCCTGGTAACTGACAATTTCGCCCGCGGCATTTCGGGTGGCATAGCCGCTCATGGAGACATCTCGGACTGTTCCGTCCTTTCGAACTATTTGCAGCTCGTAGTCGCCTATTTCACCATACTTTGTGAACTTCCTCCTGAAGTCCGCAACGTTGTCCGTTTTTGCGAATAGTTCTTTGTAATAGTCCATTCCGTAAAATTCTTCTCTGGTTCGCCCGATTATGTCGCACAGCGCCTGATTGCAGTCTACTACCCTCCCGGCAGCATCGGAAATGAAAACACCCTCTCGAATCTTGTTGAAAAGACCTTTGTACTTGAGCTCCGAAGCGGAAAGCAGGTCGTCCAGCAGCTTCCGTTCAGTTCTGTTCACCACAAAGCCGCGGTAGCCCCCGATTTTTCCGTGGCTGTCGCGCCAGACGTACGCAGACAGGCTGACATAGATGATCTCACCGTCACTGCGCTTGAATTTCGCTTCGTAATCCAATACGGATCCCCATTTCTCAATTATAGACTGGAACACGGCTCGGTCATCCGGGTTGGCCCACAGGTCCTTATTGAGGTCGAGACTTAGCACCTCCTCGGTGATTCTGTAACCAAGCATCCTCACCAGAGCGTTGTTGCAATCCATGAACTGGCCTTCTCGGGTGGAAATGTAAAAACCGTCCCGCGCCTCGTCGAAGAATTCAATTCTGTTGCGCTCAATCTCCTGGAGCCTCCGTTCAAGTTGCTCCATGCTCATGTCATAGACCGACGTGAATTCGCTGTCAGACATATCCGCCTCCAGAGGATAAGAGTGACTACTTTCCGTAGTGACCTATGGTCCCCTGCGCGTATAATCAATGAGCTGGATAGCTCATTTTGTCAGATCCACAATTGTGCGGCCGACCTGTTTGCCCTGGAGAATCAAGTCTATGCGTTCATCAAGCTCATCAAGGGCAATCTCGGTGGTGATCTTGTCCAAATGCTCCAGTTTCCAGTCGCCGGCTATTTTATCCCAGACCTTCAAACGCAAATTCATAGGGCAATTCACAGAATCAATGCCCAACAGGCTCACGCCCCTCAAAATGAACGGATAAACAGTTAGTGCAAGCTCCGGGGAGGCCGCGTTCCCGCAAGATGTCACGGTCCCTCCGTACATGGTGGACCGGATAGCCGTTGACAAAATGGCGCCCCCCACCGTGTCAATGGCTCCGGCCCAACGAGCCGTCAAAAGAGCTCTTCCGGTAGTGTCGGCAGCTTCTTCGAGGCTAATGACATCCTTCACCCCTAGACTCATAAGATAGTCCCGCGCATCCACTTTGCCGTTGACAGCCACCACTTGAAAGCCGGATTTTACAAGGATGGAAAGGGCGATACTGCCCACACCGCCAGGAGCGCCTGTAACCAGGACCTCTCCTTGATCGGGGGACACCCCGTTGCCAATGAGCTTGAAGACAGATAAAGCCCCGGTAAAGCCTGCCGTCCCGAACACCATGCTGTCTCTCAGAGAGAGATTCGTCGGCCGTTTCACCACCCAGTCGGCAGGAACTCGAACGTAACTCCCGAATCCGCCGGCGGTGTTCATGCCGAGGTCATACCCGGTCACAATGACCTCATCACCCGGCCGAAAGTCTCGAGCGGAACTTTCCTCCACAATCCCGGCAGCGTCAACACCTGGAGTATGCGGGAATTTCTTGGTAACTCCACGATTGCCTGTAGCCGAAAGAGCATCCTTGAAATTCAGAGAAGAGTACTTCACACGGATCAAAACATCCCCTGGCGGGAGTTCTTCGACGGATCTTTGCACAAGCGCCCGTGTGAATTTTTTGTCATCAGTTTCGGTGACCAGCATTGCCCTGTACGTCTGTTGGCTCATGTGGATTTTCTCCCACTAAACATGGATTATGGAGCGATTGCGTTGTCCTTCGGGTCATCCCTGAGCGCTCGCGCCAAGGCCTCCGTGGACCCCCGCGTGGCGCTGAATTGCACTTGATGCGGGCAAAAGCGCGTTGCGTAGCAGCATCAGACTGTGGCCATCAACTATTTTCGAGCTTACGTCAAAGTGGTCTCCTCAGTCAAATGTCATTCTGCACGGTCTCACTAGCAGTCTGCCACTGATATCTGAATTGTTATAACTTGAGGACTAAGAACTTGTCCACGACAAGCAGATATATTAAGAAGATCAATAACTCCCTGGAGGCTGTTACGAACTTTCATGGTGAGAAAGCCGCCGGGAGCGGTCCATCGAACAGGCTGAAGAAGCGGTAAATAGGCTAATTCATTGATTCCACAATATATATCGACGGAGGCAAGGGTTCAATGTCAGGTCATAATAAATGGAGCACGATAAAGCATAAGAAGGGCGCTCAGGACGCGAAGCGCGGGAAACTGTTCTCGAAGATAATTAAAGAGATCACCATTGCTGCCAGAATGGGAGGAGGCGACCCGGAAGGCAACCCTCGACTAAGGGCGGCTGTCCTCGCCGCCCGAGCAGCCAATATGCCCAAAGATAACGTGGAAAAGGCCATCAAAAGGGGCGCCGGTGGACTCGAAGGAACCAACTACGAAGAGATCGTTTATGAAGGCTACGGCCCAGGAGGAGTAGCAGTTTTGGTGGAGGTGCTCACGGATAACAAGAATCGTACAGTTGCTGAGGTGCGTCACATTTTCGAAAAATACAACGGCAATCTTGGAGAATCGGGATGCGTCTCCTGGATGTTCAAGAAACAAGGGATAGTGGTCATTGCTGCTGACAGCATTGACGAGGACGAGGTCATGGAGGTAGCCCTGGAATGCGGAGTTCATGACGTCAAGAAAGAAGGTCACTCCTTTGAGATGACAACAGACCCGGCTGACATCGAGACGGTTCGCAAGGCAGTTGAGGACAAAGGCTGGAAAATAGAATTATCCGAAATCACAATGATCCCTCAGACAACCGTGAAGTTGGAGGGTAAGAAGGCCGAACAAATGCTCAAAATGATGGATGCCCTGGATGATAACGACGATATGCAAAAAGTTTTCGCCAACTTTGATATTTCAGAGGAGGATATGCTGAAGATATCCGCATGAACATCGCAGTTCTACGGCAAATTTTTACTCTTCTGTGCGAGTGGTACTCTCCATTTATTCACAAATTCCTGGAAAGATACCCCGATCAATAGTATAGACATCGACGGTCCATTGTTTTCGGACCAGGCCTGATAGGCCGGATCGCAAGCGGCATATCCGCGCTGAACACGCAAAGGGTGCCATTGATACCAATTCGCGTTCAAGTCTGCAAGAAAATCCCCCCTAACTCTCCCTTATTAAACGGGAGAGGGGGATTTTGAATGCAATTGGTATGACGCCGGGCTGGACGGACTGAACTTGTTGCCTAAAGGGACACTGTAACATATGTTGATCATTGGGATCGATCCTGGAAGCAGCGCCACCGGATATGGCATAGTTAGAAGGAACGGTACACGTTCAATACATGTCACCAGTGGAGTAATACGAACATCAAGTGTCCGCGATCAGGGCAAACGTCTATGGCAGATCTATCGAAAACTGGAAGAGATCATCCGGGAGCACAGGCCATCTGTAATGGTGGTGGAGTCACTTTTCCACGGTGTCAATAGTCAGAGCCTTATGAAGTTGAGCCAGGCGCGCGGTGTCGTTCTGTTGCTAGGCGAGATCCATGGAATGGATATCTTCGAGTACGCTCCAAGGCAAATAAAGAAGGGGCTCACAGGTTACGGAAATGCGGAAAAGCAGCAGGTGTTGTTCATGGTCGAGAAGTTGTTGGGGCTGGACGACCTGAAGTCCCTTGACGCGGCAGATGCTCTGGCCATGGCTCTTTACCATTCTCACCTGTGTTCCTTCGAGAGGTACGTCTCATGATTGCTTCATTGCGCGGGCAGGTAATCTCCAAAGGTCTAACTCATGTGATTGTGGAGGCCCAAGGGGTTGGTTACGGAGTGGCTGTTTCCATTGCAACCGCGGAAACGCTTCCAGAGACCGGCGAGATATTTCTTCACATTCATACCGCCTTACGGGAAAATGCGCTGGAACTCTACGGATTCATGACCCAAGAGGAAAAAGCGCTGTTTGAGATGTTGATTACTGTGGCCGGTATCGGACCCAGGACATCTATGCTTATTCTTTCCGGCATTGCCCCTGGCGAACTGAAAGAGGCAATCATCGAAGGTGATCTGCGCCAGCTGACCGCAATACCCGGTATCGGCAAGAAATCTGCGGAGCGCATCATCTTGGAGCTTAAAGAGAAAATCTCCAAACTCAATGTCGGTGGCAACGGCGCTCGTGGGAGGAGCGGCTCAGGTTCTCTGCAAGAAGACCTCGCTTCATCGCTCATTAATCTCGGGTACACGGAACGAACGGCAGTGACCGCAGCCAAAAGAGTCTTGAACGAAAACGTCACTGTTCTCTCATTATCTGAGGCGGTGAAGTTGGCCCTCAAACAAGTGTCGAAGTAATGGATCACCATTCTTAGAGGTTACCTGCCTGGACGTTACGCTATAGGCATGAATGACACACCGGACGTGGTGTCAAATGATTCTTCTTTCAAAAAGGGGCCTATCATGAGGTTCGTGGTAATCGGGGGCGACGCGGCAGGAATGAGCGCGGCCTCGAAGGCCAAACGCAATGACCCGAAAATGGAAGTGATTGTACTGGAGCAAACATCCGACGTATCGTACTCCGCATGCGGCATGCCGTACAATATTGCCGATCCTGATAGACAAATGGATGACCTTGTCGTTCGTCGTGCGGAAGTTTTTATTGAAAAACAGGGAATTGACCTACGCTTGGGCCACAGAGCCGAACGGATAGACCGACCCAATAGAACAGTCACAGGTCGTACATCGAGTGGCGAGAGCTTTGAGGTGACTTTCGACAAGCTGCTCATAGCCACCGGGGCCCGGCCCAGGGTCCTGAACATACCGGGGAAGGACCTCCCGGGCGTGCTGGTCCTCAAGTCGCTCGAAGATGGCCGAGTCCTCAAGAACTATTTGCAGACTCATAAAGTGAGGAGTGCTATCATTGTCGGCGCGGGATACATCGGTCTGGAGATGGCCGAAGCGTTTCACGCACGGAACGTGGCCGTAGAGATATTGGACGTTTTACCCGAGCTACTCCCGTGGATGCCGGAAACAATGGCTGAGGTGGTGCGAAACGAACTTAAAGACAAAGGCGTTAATCTCCACCTTGCAGCCGGCGTTCGCTTCATTGAGCAAGTGGGTCCCCGACTTGCCGTGAACTTCACTGGAGGGAGACTGGTAGTTGACACGGTCCTCATGGGAGTTGGAGTTGTTCCAAACTCGGAGATGGCCGCGGAAGCCGGCTTGGATCTTGGGCCATCCAGAGCGATAGCCGTGGACAAGGCCCTGCACACCTCGGACTCCGATATCTTTGCCGCGGGCGATTGCGCGGACGCTTTCCATGTTTTGACCGGCGAGAGGGTCTGGATACCGTTGGCCTTGCGTGCCAATCGAGCAGGATGGGCCGTGGCCGACAATATTACGGGTCGAGCGATGGAACTGCCGGGAGTCGTTGGTACGGCAGTATTCAAGGTCTTGGACCTGGAAGTGGCTCATTCCGGTTTGAGTCTTGACGAAGCTGCATCTGCCGGTTTCGATCCGGTTGACGAGCTAATAAGAAGCCCTTCCAGGGCCCACGGACACCCGGGCAATCAAACGATCTACGTGCATCTTGTCGCAGACCGAAATACGGGCAAATTGCTCGGAGGCAATATGGTAGGCAAGGAAGGGGTCGCACATCGTATAGACGCCGTAGCTGTGGCCCTTCACGCGGGCATGACCGTGCAAGAGTTCTTCCAGTGCGATATGGCTTATGCTCCGCCGTTTTCTCCCGTCTGGGACCCTATGCTTACGGCTGCAAATCAGCTCTTGAAGCGCTTGTGAAAACGTGGCGCATGTTACAATGAAGGAAAGCTCGTGAACCAATCAAAGGCATCATATTTCGACACTCAAACGCTTGCGGAATGGGCAGCACTGGACTACACGCCTGATGAAATGAGGAAGATCGATTCTCTGATTGCCGAAGCTGACATATATGCCGGACAGCGCATAGTAGAGCCGGGTTGTGGCACGGGTCGCCTTACCGAGATCTTGGCTGACAGGGTAGGGCCTGGCGGGTTGGTGGTTGCATTGGATGTAAGCCCCCGGATGGTAGACGCATGCCGGCGTCGCCTGAAGGCCCGGCGCAATGTCAAAATCCAATGTGCCGCTGTGGAGGAGTTCCTCTTTCCGAAAAGCTCTTTTGATCTGGTGATCTGCCACAATGTATTTCCTCATTTTGACAATAAGGCCAAGGCGGTACGTGCCTTGACCGCTGCATTGAATGCTTCGGGGAAGTTCATAGTGTTCCATTTCTTGAACTCCTCGGACATCAACGATTTTCACCGCAAAGCCCACCCGTCCTTGATGAATGACTTGATGCCGCCTGCGGGAGAAATGGAAGCTCTTTTCAAAGGGGCGGGCTTCAAAATAGATTTTCTGTTAGACGACGATCAAGGATACTTCCTGAGCGCGTCGCCCGCGTAAGTGAAGGTTGCCAAGGGCCTTCAGCAGTCCAGTTTACGCGGGGCAATCATCGGCTCTCTACAATTGCGAGGACGGTAGCCCGAAGCAATCTCCGATATGAGGGGCGGACGGCGTCCGCCCTCATTTGGGGCCATGCCATACCCCTACGAACGTCCTTCGCTTTGCTGACAACGAAAATCTCTTATCGCCTGTGATCGGATGCTCGGAATTTAGGCTCAAATCACTTGCCAAAAGACTGCCAAGGCGGCATCCTTGAAATATGGCCGACCGGCAAGACAGCACCGAAGAAATCCCATCCAATTGCTTCCATTTGCAGTCACCTATTTTCGGGAGAGTCTCAGTGGATTTCGTTGTTAACGGAGATGTCCACCCATGTCCGTATCTTCCCGACCGAAACGCGCAAGAGGAGATATTTTTTGCAACCAGATTTCCGCCGGAGCTTTACCATGATTTTATGGACCACGGTTTCCGCAGATCAGGCTGTCTGTTCTATCGCCCGGTATGTGACGAATGCCGGGAATGCCGCGCTATAAGAGTTAATACAACAGGGTTCCTGCCTTCCAAATCTCAAAGGCGGGTCCTAAGGAAGAACCAGGACCTGGTGATCACGGCCCAATCGCCTAAATTCACAATGGAAAAGCTGAGGATTTTTTCAGACTACACGGAGTTTCAGCATCATCAGGATCCTGGCGATTCTCAGGAAGAATTTCTCCACTCTCTGTACATCTCGCCGATGATGACGCTGGAATTCGAATATCTCCTGGCCGGACGGCTCGTAGCCGTTTCCATCACTGACGTTTGTTCCCGTTCATTATCCAGTGTGTATGCGTATTACGATCCTGATTTTTCCTCGAGGAGTCTCGGGACATTGTCCGCGCTTCGGGAAATGCTCTTTTGTCAAGAGAATAATATTCCGTATTATTACATAGGATTTTATATCCGAGATTGCCCGTCGATGAGCTACAAAGCACGTTTCAGACCCCATGAAATCTTGAGCCCCGAGTATCGGTGGGTGAGACATGAATTGTGTGGTTCTCAAGAGTGTGCAGGCAGAAATTCAGTAGGGCCCGGCGTGCCTGCCGGGACGAACTAGTTGATTTATTTATGCGAAATGTCCCATCACGGAAGCCGGCACGTACCAATGTCATGGAATGGCTCGTCACAATTCATGATTTATTCTAAGAATCACTGTGAGCATCAATGCAGACTCGAAGGCACTTCGTGCCATGTCATATTCCATATTGGAATAACAAAGCTCCAATAAGTTCTATATGGGCGACCAGAGCAGTGGATTGACGTTTGAAGGTCAAATTATTATATTTAGCTACAGCAAAAAAGAGCATAACGGAGTTTTCCGATATTAAAGAGGCTGGGATAAATGAACAAAGAAGATGATATCAAGGGGACCAATCTCCCCGATCCAAAAGAGATCGAGAAGGAGATAAATGAGTTTCTGGCCAACAAGTACGGTAACCGCATAAGAGTCATGGGAACACAGATCGGTCCGTGGCCCGGAGTGGAAGAAACAGGGACCGGACAGCCGATCCAGCCGGAACCGGGTCCGTCCTCGATTCGTTTCGACATGAAGCCCGCCGAGCTTCACGATTATCTGGACCGGTTCGTGATCCGCCAGGATGCGGCCAAGGAAATGCTTGCGACCAAAATATGCACTCACTTTAATCGGATTCGATATTTCCAGGAAAAGGGCGAGGACCACGAGCAGGAAGGCATAGGTCGCATCAAGAGCAACATTATTCTCATCGGCCCCACCGGCGTGGGCAAGACATACCTGATCAAGCTCATCGCCAGAAAGATCGGTGTGCCCTTCGTGAAAGGCGACGCAACGAAGTTCAGTGAAACCGGTTACGTGGGCGGCGATGTGGAAGACCTGGTGCGTGATCTGGTGCAAGAAGCGGATGGTGATATCGAAAAAGCCAAATACGGGATCATTTATATTGATGAAATAGACAAGATCGCCTCTTCGGGAAACATCATCGGCCTGGACGTGTCTCGCAGCGGGGTCCAGAGGAACCTGCTGAAGCCGATGGAAGAGACTGAGGTTGACCTGAAGGTCGCACATGATCCTGTCTCCCTTATGGAGGCTGCGGCTCATTTCCAGAAAACCGGCAAGCGGCTGAAGCGGACGATCAATACCAGGGACATTCTGTTTATCGTGTCCGGGGCCTTCAACGGCCTTGAGGAAATTATTACCAAGAGAATGCACCGAAGAGGGCTCGGGTTCGGCGCAACTCTGAAGGAGCAAGATAACCGAAGCGCAACGCTTCGAGAAGTCAAGCCAGAGGACCTTATCGAATACGGATTCGAATCCGAGTTTGTCGGGCGTCTGCCGGTTATTGCAGTGCTCGAGGAACTGGATGTGGAAGATCTCTATAAGATCCTCAAAAACAGATACTCTTCAGTGGTAACGGCAAAAAAACAGGATTTCAAGGCCTATGGTATAGATGTTCGCTTCACCGACGGATCGCTCGTGAAAATAGCCGAATTGGCTCACAAAGAAAAAACCGGTGCCCGATCACTCATCAGTGTCATGGAAAGGTTGTTGGTCGGATTCGAGAGGTCATTGCCGTCCACGCCCGTCAACAGATTCACCGTGACTGAGGAGTTGGTGGAGAACCCCCGGGGTTTTGTTGAGTCCATTATAGGGGATGAGATGCATCCATCGCGCGGCCGAATATTCGACGCTGTGGACGCCTCTGAAAGGGCTGAGATGCTCGAAGAATTGGAGAGCAGACGCAACGAGTTCGAGAAAACGCTAGGCAAGTGGCTAAGTGGCGCGGCCCTGGAAGCTGTCGTTGACGCTGCGGTCAGACACGGAGTTTCAGCGGAAACCATGTACCAGCGGTACATCAAGGTGCAGACCGAGATCCGGTCCTTCGAGAGTGAGTTTGAACATCAATATGGTTTGAAAATCCGTTTTGCGGATGATGCGCTTCACGAACTGGCCAAGCTGGTGCTCAACGGCTCAGAAGAGGCCCTAATAGTTTGCCGAAAGATTTTTCAGAATTATCATCACGGCCTGAAACTCGTGATGGAGCGTTCCGAGGGAACAGAGTTTACAATACCCAAAGAGGCAATCCATAATCCTGAACGATTCCTCAATGATATGATTCAGCGAACATACAGCCAGTAGCTACTTCGTTCTTGCCGGATATCCGGTTCCACAGCAAATATTAAAGGCGACCCCTCGAAAAAGAGGTCGCCTTTTGTTTTCAAAACAAGATCATTTTCTAATCAGGCAGTCAGAATCACAACCCTTCGACTGAACCCTTGTTTCTATCCTGGAACGGACGAGGACTTGGGACTACATTTGATGGAGGGAAGAAAATCTCTTTCAGTGTGCCCCACAAGCCTCCGCTCTCCTCCTGCTGCTGCTGCGGTTGAACCACAAGCGGAGTCGCTCGACCCGGTGGAGTGGGTGACGGTGTTAAGGGCTGTGGCTGTCCGGCCGGTATGCCGGCTGCGGGTTGCCCGGTTCTGTACTGGTATTGAGGCTGCGGACCGGCATACGGCGCAGTAGGAGCGGTCTGGGCATACTGTTGCGGCTGAGCCTGAGCAGGCATTTGTTGCGGATATTGCATCGGCTGCTGCGCCCCTGCCTGTACCGGATAGCCTTGACCGGCCTGCCTGCCGCCGCTTTCGCCCGACACGCCCATAAGATCGTAATAACGTTGCTGAGCGGCTCGAAGGCCCTCATAAGCCTCAGCTACAGCCTTCTTGTGATATTCTTCCTGAAGTTGCTTTTGCCGGTTCTCTTGTTCACGAAATCTCACCTGGGCTGTCTCAAGCATTTGCTGGGCCTGCTGTAGTTCCTGAACGGCTGCCTGCTGCTGCGCCGCCATTTCGGCTGCACGTTGACGAGCCGCCGCCCGCTCATAGGCTTTCTGTTGCGCGTCTCGAACCACGGGGTCTTGATTCAGAGCAGACTGAGGTTCAGTCCCGACCTGAGGCTGCTGTTGATAACCGGCATATTGACCCGCTGGATATGCTCCCGCTTGTTGTTGATAAGCTTGTTGCTGGTAACCTTGTTGTTGATAAGCCTGCTGCTGAGCGTAAGCGTCCTGAGATTGGTAAGGGCTTTGCTGATAATAGCCCGGCTGCTGATACTGAGTCTGTTGCCCATAGGGCTGTTGCTGGTACTGCGGGGCCTGTTGATAATATGCCTGCTGCTGGGCCTGCTCTGCAGCCTGCTGCTTGGCGCTTAGTCGCCTTTTCTTCTTGGATGGTGTGCTCTGCTGGCTTTGAGCTGCTCCGAAACTCTGCGGCATAGACATCGGCGCCTGATAGGCCTGATAACCAGGCGGTTGTACCGGAGCTGCCCCGTAAGCCGGGGCCGATCCTTGGGCCGCATAGTAATCGGAAGGATTGTAATACATGTTCGACTGAGAAGCAGCGGCCTGCGGTGATGTGGCTTCGCTGGAAGGTGACGCGGGGTAATAGCTGGTTACCGGAGCAGAACCGGCGTAATTTCCAGTGATCGAATAATAGCCGCCCTCTCTTTGCATGCTGTCCAGATAATTGTGCCAATATGGATAGTAAACAGGCGGCTGACTCTGGTCAAAACTGCCGCTGGGACTTTGAAACAAGGTGGATTGATCGTAGCCGTAGGAGCCGGTCTCTCCCGTAGACCACTGTCCCGGCGCAGATGCGACCATAAGCAAAACGCCCAAGGCCGTTCCTATCAGGACTATCAATCTTTTTCGCATCATGCGTCTCCTTTCGGCAAAACCCACGGCACGTCTTTATCACGTCGCGATGCCGACTCGGTCCTTACCGCGTCTATCTTGCGTACAGTTCATAGCGCAAACAGTAAGACTTTTATATTATACCTTGTTATGAATGAAAAGCAAGCTCAAAAAAAGAAGAGGCCATCTCCTGAAATCACATTATGTCAAATACATGTGGTTGGTTCGGTCACCCGAATCAAGCAACGAAGTCTATTTCACTATTTTAAGAAGATTTTTGGGCCGCTTGGGCCGTTCAATCGGCTTGGCCCCTTTCACCTTCTCATTGAAAATCTTGTTCTTCACGCGCACAGAATTGATCAGGAAATAGACGACAATCGCCCGTTCCCAGTCGCGATTCGGCGAAAATTCGGAGACCTTCTTCAAATATTTTTCCTGCAGTTGTGACAGAGACGCCTCATCGAAATCGAGCACTCGATCCGCCAACCCCAGGAGTACCTCCTCAATTCCCACCGTCTTCCCTCACTGCAATTTTTTACAGGGTAAGGCTTTTAGCGAATGAGGTCAAGGAGAGAATGCTTGCAACATTCCTCTTCTGTCATGCTGTGACGCCGGAAGTCGCTTTCTCAGCCCAAAATCTCTTCAGCACGCCGCCTTAATGCCCGCCTCCAAGGCTTTCAGATTCAAGGAGCGAACCTTTTCACGGGGATCTTTGCCGAGCGTCTCCAATATTTCGGCCTCTGACACCGGGAATCCCTTGAGGGTAGATGCAAAACCCAGCAGGACCACGTTCTCGAGTTGTATGCGTCCTAAATCGCGGGCCAGAGAAGCTGCATCGCAACGCTTTATCCCCGGTTCATCAGGCAGAGGGGCATTCTCCACAATTAACCCTCCAGACCTGAGATAATGCTTATTATTAACTGTTTCCGAAAAATCCAAGGACAACAAGAAATCCGCACGGCCCTGCCGGATCAGCGACGAAGAGAATGGCCCTATGCGCAAATGACTGTTGATGGAGCCTCCTCTCACGGCCATGCCGTGGGTTTCCGACGAGATTACGTCGAGTCCCTTGGCCGTGATTATTTCTCCGATCAACCGGGTGAGGAAAACAATTCCCTGACCGCCTCGTCCGCAAAGTATGAGCTCCATTAATTAAACACCTCTTGAACTGATGGCCTGAGAGGGGCAGATGTGAACACAGAATCCGCAACCCGCACATAGGTCCGCACTTATTTCGATTTTTTTCTTTTCCTTTACAAGATGCATCGCCGGGCACTCCAAATCCTTAATACACGTCATGCATAAATCGCACTGGTCTCCCACCTGAAACCGCTCGGTAGGAATGGTCACACCGGCGGCCCGCACGCAAGCGCGACGGGTGATTACGACGGCAACTCCCTTGTTTTCGACAAAAGTGTAATTTTTCGCCCTTTCCAAAGATTCACGTGTCATGTCGTGGTCGTACGGGTCTACAACTTCAAGAAAGTCAATCCCGCACCCTCTAACTAATCTCTCAAGATCGACCGGCACGCCCTCTGAACCGTCGGCCAGAAAACCATCGCCGGGCGTAGGTTGGCCGCCTGTCATGGCTGTCATGCTGTTGTCCATAATCACCAGCACAAAAGGCGCCTTGGTGTGCACAGCGTTTATCAAAGCAGGAATTCCTGCATGGTAGAAGGTGGAATCACCAATGGTAGCAACCGCTCTGTGATTTGTCGGCACAGGCAATCTGGACAACCCCCCAGCCATCCCCACCGACGCTCCCATGCAAAGACATGTGTCCACCGCGCCCATGTTGATTCCGAGTGTGTAACATCCGATATCGCTCGCATAAACGGCTTCATCGAAGATGTCTTTTATAAGATAGAATGCGGGCCTATGGGGGCACCCCGGACAGAGAGAGGGGCGCCTAGGCTTGATCGTGGGGGCGTCTCTTGACGGCGGCTCCAGGCCCACAGTCTTCAGTATTATGTCTTCGACAAGCTCAGGTACGAGTTCGCCCTGACCAGGGACTTCGCCGGTGAGTCTTCCCGAAACCTTGCGTCTGTCCATTATCTGAAGTTCGAGAACCGGATACGTTTCCTCGATCACAAGCGTTTGTTGGTGCCTGTCCACGATTTCTTGGAGCGCCCCGGCATTGCATGGGAATGGAAGATCCACCTTGTAGACATCCAGACTGGAGAGGCGTTCATCAGAGGCGATTACATCTTTAACGTGTGAAGAAACGGAACCGGAGGTGAGCACCGCGGTTGCCCCTCCACCCTTCCAAATAAGCGCAGGACTAGCTTCGGGCTCATCCTGTCTGATCTTTTCGATTTTTTCGTTGAGTTCACCATGGAGCACGAGCCGGAATCGCGGTATCGCAGCCCACCGCTGTCGATTGTGCTCGAACGGCCCGACATAGGCCGGTGGCTGTGGGGTGGAGAGTGAGACATTCTGCCGAGCATGGCATACCCGCAAGCACGGTCTAAGGATCACCGGAACCTGGTATTTTTCCGATAATTCGAAAGCCCTCAAGGCCATCTGACGTGCTTCCGCAGGAGTTCCCGGGTCTAATACCGGAATCTTCCCAAACCATGCAAAAAATCGGCTGTCTTGTTCGGTCTGACTTGAATGCGGCCCCGGATCGTCGGCCACCACAACTACCAGTCCTCCGCGAACTCCGAGATAGGCCGCGCTAAGGACTGGGTCTGAAGCGACGTTGAGGCCGACCATCTTCATGACGGCCGCTGCCCGACCTCCGGCGAGAGAAGCGCCGTAAGCCGTTTCGAAGGCCACTTTTTCATTTATGGACCATTCGAGGTAAATAGGATAATCGAGTTCTTTTTTCCAGCGCACCAAGGATTCCAGGACCTCAGATGAAGGAGTCCCCGGATAGGCCGCGGCCACGGTGCAACCGGCCTCGATTATCCCTCGTCCTATAGCTTCATTACCAAGCAGGAACCTGACGGTTGGAGAATTTTTTTGGGCCATGATTTTTCTTACCTTAGAAGTTATAAATGTGTCAACGAGTCCCGGAAGGCCTACCCAATCGGCGGAGCGACTTCCTGAAATGCGGGATCACCTGTAATCAAAATTCCGTCGCGCCTTGCTTTAAGAGCAGCATCCTGGCTTCGAGGCTATATTTTCCCTCTCCTTTCCCAAGCTGGCTAACGGGGAGGACTCAACTCTCCGGCCCAGACTGTAGGAGGCAAGGAAGAGATGGGGTTTCGGAGATACGTTGAATACAATATAGGCTTCATTGCCTTTTCGGAGGGCTTCCTCTGATGGCCATGGCCAACAGCATGTTTGACGGCACGAATAGGATTTTGGTTCTGCCTTCAATCCAGATCAGCCAGTATGAGGCCACAAGACCCCAAACAATGTTAAAAAAGACTACCAGAAGAGGCGTGAGTATCCCCAGATCCAATCCCATCATTCCCTTGCCTTGTTGGACTGGAAGAATGATGAACAACTGCACCAGAGTCGGACCCGCGCTGTAAGTTACACCTCTCACAAGCGGTGAATTGCCGAATAAGGGAATCAGGAACAGGAATCCCCATAATCCTCCCCAAACCAGTCGAGGATACAGCCACGTAGCGCTTAATGGCGGAGCAATATTCACACCCAATGCGGCGGAGATTCCCAAGAGACCGAAAAGCCATACCGCCAGGCTGTTGACGAGACCTCCGACGCTTCCTGCCGCATACACAAGGGAAAGCGCTAATATCGCATTCTTCATGGTGGCCTCATGGAACCCACGGGGTCTTGTCTTCCCGAAAAACTCGAATATTATGCCGCACTGTCGCCAACTTACCGGCCGTCCGTTTTCTGAGAATCGTTTCCACTTTCGGTCAACGGAGCCAACTGCATAACCATCATCTAATACTCAGGACCGGCTCCCGGAACAATGCGAATCTGAGCCATCGAACCCCGAATACCAGAAGTTCCCTATCATCCCTGCGGATAGCGTCCTCGATGCCGTCCTCCAGTTCAAACTTCTCCAAAAACTTGCTCTGGAAAATAAAATCGCGGAACCTATCTAAATTGTAGCAGGCCATTACGAACATTTGCATATGCTGGGGGCCGAGAGCCACCGCCTTGCCCCGAGTTTTTAATACATATAATTCCATTAAAAGGTCATTTACTCGATTGTACTCCATGAGGCCCTGCCCATCGACCCATTCGCTCACCTTCCATTCTTTCTTCTGTTCAAACCCGCGACAGTGGTCCTCTTTGACTGTAAAATAGAACTCTCGCCGACCGCCGTCGAGAGGATGCGAGGTTGAGGCCCTGCCCAGAGGATACATTCTGCACGCGCCGGGCCGGTCCTCATATACCGAACACCCTTGCGGCGTGACGAACGGACATCGGTTTCCGGTTTCGGAATCCATCTTCAGGACGAACTCCGGGAAGCCGTGAGCCGCATCCAACTTCATGCTGGTGTAAGAGTCCAAAAATGCGCCTGACGACATACCCAGTTTCTTCTTAAGTCTCAGCACGTCGTAAGGCGTTATTCGCAGCTCAAGCTTTGCGCAGCATTCTGTAAAGCATGGAACATGAGGACCACATTCGAACCGAAAAACATCTTGCCCGGTAAGCCTGGCGACTGGTTGCAGGGCTGGTCGGTGGTCGGCCAGTCTATCTTTCATTCATTTTCCTCTTGCCGTTCATACGTGCCTGACAGGCTGGATCAGTGCACAGCCGATTGTCTCTTCAAGTAAACCGCAAAGTCCAGCAAAGTGGCAAACATCAGATCAGCTTGGCTCTCCTCGAAATTGCCGATGCTGACAGTGAGCGAACCGGCTTTACGGCCGGCAGCAATGTCGGAAGGAGAGTCCCCGACCATATATGAATTGGTCAAATCAATATTCAGGTCCTGACACGCGCGAAATATCATGCCCGGTTCAGGTTTTCTGCATTCGCAATGGTCGATTGTGTCATGCGGGCAGTAATATATCGCGTCCAGCTCCACCCCGTCCTTCAACAGTTCCTCGCACATATACGCGTGCACTTTCTCCAAGTCATCTTCGCCGTGACGTCCCAATGCGATTCCTCTCTGATTGGTGACGATTACAAGGAGAAAGCCCGACTCTTTCAGGATTGACAGAGCTTCAATGGCCCCACGCACAAACTGAAACTCATCAGGGCTGCAAACATAACGGTCGCACGGCAGTTTGACGTTAATGACCCCGTCTCGATCCAGAAAGATTGCCTTGCGCCCTACCCGTGAACCGGAAACGGTTCCCATGAACTTCTCTTTGCAACTTGATTTCGCAGTGCCAAGAACACGAGACCACACTGAGAGATACATAATAAAGCTACTCCGGGGCCGGGTCAAGATTCTATCGGACATTGGCTGACCATAAGAGCGGCAACTGACGCAGAGCGCCCGGGGCCTCTTACCATGCGCTTTTGAAGGAAACTGAAGGCGGTATGCTGTGGATGGTCCCTCCGCAAAAATCAGGGGCTTGGACCTCGTCTCCCGGATTCGGCGTGTGACGTCTGCGATAACAGCTAGTTAATCGCGTGATCTGATAATTTTTTCACAATTTTTCACAATTTACTTGACATAATTTAGTGGATGAATAAAGAGACCATTTCAGGACATTCAGTCAAGGAGGAAGGGTATGGTGATAATAAGGCCCTTGAAGGTATTGGTTTGCCTCGCGATTCTCTCAACTTTTACATTCGTCACTGCCGGGTGGGGATACAACGGTGTAGATATTTCCGGCGGAACCGGTATCCAGGGCGAAGCTCTGTCCGCGGATCCGCGGGGAAAACCCGCCACCCCGATGCGGTCCCTCGGGACATCCGGATCATCGCACAAGAGTTCCAAAAGTCACAAGAGTCATACATCCGGAACATCTTCGTCCACACGCTCGCCCGAGGTGTCCATTTCTTACCCTCCGGCTGATCCGGTCTTCCCCGCGTACCGGAATCCCGGTTTAGTCTATCCACCCCAGGGTTATCCACTGCCCCCAGGACCATCGACTCAATTTGCGGCGGGCCCACAAAACTTGTTTTGTCCCTCGGGATGGAACTTTTGTATGCCCTGGTATGTTCCGTTTCTGCCCCGCATCGGACCCAAGCAGTTCCAGATAAACGCGAAGCTCTGGTATGCGCAACTAAACGCCAGCACTGTACTTTGGGGTACGGATTTCGTCGGGGGGCAAGGAACGGAACTGGACCTGGTGAGAGATCTTGGCTTGAGCAAACACCAGTACATCGCCGAATATGAAGCGCGCTGCCAGCTCCGATGCAACTGGGGGCTGAGGTTCTCATTCATGCCGATCGCGTTCAAGGATAATTCGGTGCCTGCACAAAACTTCTTTTTCGGAAACGCCTTCTTTCCAGCAGCGGTCCCGATTGTGGCCCGATGGCACCGCTACATTTACAGATGGGACATAGTCTACGATTGGTATCAGCAGAAGCATGCGGTTTCCAGCATTTTTGCAGGATATAGCCTTTATGATGACAAGATTGAGGTCGAAGACATCGCCCAGTCGCGAAATCGATCGCGCGGCTTCGGATTAGGCTTTGCGGGAATGAGCATCGACCGGGTGATCAGAAACCTTGGTTGTGGGGGTGCAGCCGCTTCCGCCCACTGCAAGGGCAGTCTGCAATTTCTTGAGGGATATTTCGGGTGGGACGCATACGCCACCGGCCGAATTTCCGTTCCCATGGATTGCGGACGGTTTGGTTATATTGAGGCAGGTTGGAGATGGATGGTGCTTGAACGGAGTCAACCCTCGGACATTGATCGAACCAGTTTGGACGGCCTGATCGGGGCAGTCGGATTCGTATTCTGACGACGGGCAGCAAAGGAAGGATGTCAACTAAAAGGGCATGAGGCTGCGCCGAATCGGGTTTAGTCAGAGGCTTCCGGCGGATGCCGCCCTTCCATAGGTTGAATGTCCGATTGACCGGCAACGGCAGCGAAAATCCCGGGGGCCTCACCAACCTGTCAGCGGCGCAAAAAAGCCCGGCCAGTGAGCCGGGCTTTTCGTTTGCCTGCGGTGGGCATTTCGCAATCTTCCTTGACACCGGTTTCTTTGGATGTTAAAAATAATGGTTTCGACGAGATGAGAGGTGCGTCATGAAAACATGGACCCCCAAGAAGGGGGAAGTCGAACGAAAATGGTTTGTGATCGACGCTAAGGACAGGGTCTTGGGCAGAGTTGCGGTTGAGACTGCCCGCATTCTGAGAGGCAAACATAAGCCGCAATTTGCGGCTCACATGGATAGTGGTGATTTCGTCATAATTATCAATGCTTCCAAGGTCCGTCTCACTGGGAAGAAACTCAGCCAAAAGATGTATTACCACCATAGCGGCTATCAGGGCGGTCTTAAGGCGACGCTGGCTGAGACGTTGTTCAAACTGAAGCCGGAGAAAGTTTTCAGGCTTGCGGTGAGAGGAATGCTTCCCAAGAACAGCCTCGGCCGTTTGCAACTTAGGAAATTGAAAGTCTATGCCGGTGAAACGCATCCGCATGAGGCGCAGAAGCCGGAACCGTATCAGATTTAGGCTGGGAGTAAGAAATGAGTGAGGAGCGGCATCAGTCCACAGGAAAGAGGAAAAACGCCATAGCCAGGGTAAGGCTGCAGCCCGGTTCCGGTAAATTGCTGATTAACAGCAGGCCGTTGGAGAGCTACTTCGGTCGCGAGACGTCCAGAATGATTATTATGCAACCGTTCGAATTAACTCAGACCTTGGGTCGGTTCGATACGTTCGTTAATGTTCAGGGAGGCGGCCTGTCGGGCCAGGCAGGAGCTATACGCCATGGAATCAGCAAAGCGCTGCTGGAGGTGGATTCCGCCTACAGATCAGCACTCAAGGCGGCGGGATTCTTGACTCGCGATTCCCGAATCAAGGAACGAAAGAAATACGGTAAACGCGGCGCCAGGGCGAGCTTCCAGTTTTCAAAACGTTGACGCTTGCGTGAGATCGGCAAGTTACCTGAGCCCAGAGGCTCCCGCATAGCACTTGTTAAGCAACGCCGGGGTGAATCCAGCGAGATTACACCGGCGTTTTACTTTACGGTCGCGTGCTCTCTGTGCCGTTCTCCAAAACGGCACGAAATTCTCCAATCAGCGCTTGCATTACCTCGCCGGCATTCCCCAGGATCGCCATATTCATGAGATTATCGTAGGGAGTGGCCTCGCGGTTCACCAGGATAAGTTGAGCGCCGGCTCGTTTGGCCTCGTGTGGCAGAAAACAAGCTGGCTGCACTACCAATGACGATCCAATGGTCAAAAAGAGATCGCAACTGCCCGCGTGCAGGAATGCGTTTTCCAAAACATCTGCTGGCAGAGACTGACCGAAAGCTATGGTGGCGCATTTCAGAGGGCCGCCGCAATGCGGGCAGTAAGGAATATCGATGTTTTCTGGGTCCATCTTCTCCGTGATCTCTTCGCGCGGCCAGCGGAAGTGACAATCCAGGCAAGTGACCTCGTGAACAGTTCCGTGTAGCTCATATATCTTATCCTTTGAACTCCCGGCCTTTTGATGCAGTCCGTCGATGTTCTGGGTGATGAGAGCCAAGAGTCGCCCAGATGCCTCGATTTCCGCAACTGCCTTGTGAGCGGCATTGGGAACAGCGTCTTTCATTGCGGGGAAGCGTGCCAGGTCGTATTCCCAATAGAGCTTCCGGTACTTCTCATGCGATCTGAATCTCTGGTAGGTCAAGTCGTCAGGATTATATTGGGACCAGATCCCTCCCGGAGAGCGAAAATCCGGAATTCCGGACTCCGTAGAAATACCGGCGCCGGTGAACACTACGACCCTTTTGGCCTCGAAAAGCATCCTACCCGCTGCCCTGATCGCGTTATAGTCCATACTTCCTCCCCTTGCGTTTAGAGTCTTTGGCACGGGTTACAGTCGGCTCCACTGCCCTTGGTTTCCTGGAAGTGTTTACCCGAGGGCAAGACTTCCTCATATCATTTTTCAGTTCAATTATTTTATCCAGTATCTCACAAAGTCCTTCAAAGGTAATTGAGCCGGATTTCGTGGACGGGCTCTCAGCATAGGTCCGGTATTCCAATCTGAGCTGCTCAAGCTCACGGGTCATTGCAGCGCAACTTTTGGCAACGGCCGTGGATGGGAGTATGATCATGAACACGAAAGCGAACGACCAGATCTTCATACATCTGTCCTTGGAGATCCCTGGAATACACAAATGCGATGAGTTTCTTCAGGCCTGCGCGGCTGTCGTTGCAAAGACCCTCATATTACACCAAGTTGCTCTGTCTTGAGAAGGGAGCATTTCCAGGGTCGCGGGATTGTCTTCATGCGGCAGACGGAATGCAGGCGGCGATTCCTCGACTTCAGTTTGGATTACATTTTGAACAGCTTTTTCCAACTGGAGAGTCCTTTGAATCGCATAATGTCGGAATCGACCGATTGCGGGCGGGGCTTAAAAGCTACATTCCAGTTACCTACAAGAATAAATGGGGCCCAGAAGTACGGATGTGAAGTGGCCGGGTCCTGCAAAAGGGAAAGCTTTGCTTGACGTAGAGCTTCGGCCTTTGAGTTCTCTCGGAGCGCGCGATACATGTCAATGAATAGTTTCGCCGTGCTCTCATCATTCACTTGCCAAAGCCCAAGTATGACCGATTCACTTCCCGCAAAGAGGAAGGCTCTTGCCAAGGCCATTAATCCATCCGCGTCTTCGGAATCAGTTTTTCCGGCTGATAGGCAAGAAGAGAGCACCACCAGATCAGCGTTGAGCTTTAAACCGAACACCTCGCCTAATTGCAGAAAACCGTCATTCTCTTGATCACCGTAAAGGGAAAAGATGATCGATGGTTGCTGCCGTTTGCCTGAACCGCTCACCAACAAACCGTGAGTGGCGAGATGCACATATCTATAGCGGCTCAAGTCGGCTTTCTTGAAAAGGGTTTCTGTGGCTTCCGCTCCGACATAAACCTGCGAAGGTCCTTCCATAAGGCGAACAATTTCGGCAATCTCTTTTCTAGCTCCAGGTAGAGGGCGCAGTTCAGTTCCACGGGAATTGGCAGAGGGGCTGTTTAAAGCGGTAAGTACCTTGTCTGCTCCGGGATTGAGTTCTGCGGTCTTGTCAGGGTTGGAATAAACTGCGTCACCGAACGCTACCAGACTCCATCCGGGCTGCTTGTCTCTTTTCCTCATTCGAATATGAGACAGGACAGAGGCTGAGGGTGCATAGCAAAATGTGTAATTCTCCAACAGATAAGTAGGTCGATTCGTCGCGGACCAGAACCGTTTTCCGGCATGGGCCTCCGAACTGACCAGCATTTCAAAGGGTAATGAGGTCAGAGGACCGTGAGGGAGAACTACTACGGTCTTCTTGCCCACAAGAAAATACTCGATCGGCTTAATGATCTGAGAATAAAGCCGATAAGCTACCGACGGGTCCCAATGGGCCTGGGTGTCGGCACGGAGTAAAGGTCTTGTGAGGGTTTCAACGTCCCTTTGCATCTCTGCGCCCGCGTAACTGATGGAAAAGCTGTGGAACCGTTGTTTATCAATGGCGAACAAGTAAGTTCGGCTCCTGGTTACCATGTAGGCCAATACCGCTTCATCCGGATGAATGATTTCTCTTTGAAGCTGATGTAGGTTTATGGGCTTCGGATAGCGGAGATCAGCGTACGCCGGATACTCTTTGACGAGGCGTTCCTTAAGTTTGATGAACGCCTCTCCCTTGGCTCGACGCTCCTCAAGAATTTTTTGGATTTGGGCTTGATCCGAGTTCGCCTTGGAGATCTCTTCAGCCAGTCGGCTATTGAGCTTTCTTAAGCTCAAACGTAGACTCTTTTCCCTGATCAGAAGTTCTTGCGGCACGTCGGAAAATTTCTCGATGTTGATGCGTTCAAGGGAATTCTCAAACGCGGCTGCCTTGAGCCTTTCAGCAATTCTCAACGCCTGATCGTCGTAAGCGCCTCCCGGGTCTTTCTTGGCCAATGTCATCAAGACCCGAAGAGTGGTCTCAAATAGAGCGGTCTTACCCCCGAAGATGAAGTTGTCTT
The DNA here is from genome assembly GCA_035506215.1 of Desulfomonilaceae bacterium. GTDB lineage: Bacteria > Desulfobacterota > Desulfomonilia > Desulfomonilales > Desulfomonilaceae > DATJPW01. The sequence continues at coordinate 3,418 of DATJPW010000073.1, read as the reverse complement.
CATCCGATTCTTCAATAATGTCCGCCTCCATGGCTTCCAGAATTGCCAGCGCTTTTCTATATGACTCCAAAGCCTCGCCGAGGCTTTTCTTGCCTTCGAGAGTTCGCCCCATAATGAAATAGGCCTTCCATAGGGCACTTCTGTCTTCGGAGCGCTGAACAATCTCGAAAACATCCTTCAAATCGGAAGTTGCGCTGTCGAAATCTCCCAAGATGGACGTAACCAGCGCAATCTGCAGCAGGTTCTCCGTGATGCCCCGCCGGTCGCCAAGTTTCGTCCTGATTTCTTTGGCTTCATTATATTCATCCAGGGCCACACGAGGTCGGCCAAGGACCTGATGGAGCGTCCCGATACGGGTCAAGGTGCGGGCTTCCGTCCTCTGGTCTCCCGTTTCCCGCGCGAGCACAAGGGCTTTCTGCTGATATTTCAGTGCTCCTTCCGTGTCGCCTAGCTTGCTGAGAATGTCTCCCAAACGGACCATTTCGTTCTTTTGCACCGAAGTGTCGCCCGCTTCGCTATTGAGGCGCAATGCCTCCTCTAGGAATTCTCTCGCCTTGGCGTAATCTTCCATGAGGTAATAGATGCTGCCGATGCGGTCGTGTATCCTGGCTAGGCCCGCATGGTTACCATCTGTCTGGGAAGATGCCAGGGCCTTGTGATAATGGTCCAGGGCCGGCTCCAAATCGCGGAATCCTTCATAAATCTCACCCAGATAGAAGTCCAGGTCGCGCGATCGCGAGGGGGGAAGACCAAGTTCCGAACGCAATTTGAGCGCCTGCTGAAGATTCACGATGGCATTCTCGTAATCCTCGGTTTTTGCCTGCATTACGGCTATACCGCTTAGGGCCCAGAGTTCTCCCTCGCGGTCTCCCTGTCGTCGTAGGGCTTCCAAAGTCTCACTTAGGAGTGAGAGGGCCTTGGTGTAATCACCGGTGTCCTCTAAAACAGAGGCCATTTTCAAATTGATTGCAGATATCGCCCGGGTATCATTAAGGCTGACAGCCTGATTGAGAGCCTTGTTCAGAGAAGACAGGGCATCCCGAGGATGTCGCTTCGCCCTCTGAAGCATGGCCAATTCCGTCAGTATGGCCACATCGCCTCTAGGATTATGAATCCGCTTGTTGAGTTTTTCCGCTTCGTCCAAAAATGTCGAGGCATTCTCCAAATCACCTTTTGCCAAATAAAGGCGTCCCATGCTGGTCAGACCGATGGAGATGCCCTTGATGTCCTGAATTTCGCGGTGCAGTTTCACCGCGCTGGTGAATCTCTCCAGTGCTGTTGCCAGTGAGCCCCTTGCCGCCTCGACATTCCCCAGGTTGGTCAAAATGTCCGCTTCACCCTTTTTGTCGGAAAGTTCCCGGTACACGGCGAGCGCTTGTTCAAGATTCTGCACGGCTTCCGGGATTCGATTTCGGTGTCTGAGCAGGTTTCCAAGGTTCGCGAGATTCGCGGCGAAACCGCGACGATCGCCGATTCCGTTTCGCAGGTCCATTGCCTGCGTGAAATAATCCTGGGCCTTTTCGTAATCGCCGACATTCTTGTAATGAACTCCAAGAGCGGTCAGGTCACGCCCCTCTCCGAATCGGTCAAATGTGGCTCGATGCTCGCTGAGAGCCATCTGCAATTTGCTCTCTGCCTGTTCCCGCTCACCCCGCATTTCGTGAATGAGGCCAATGAGGTGATCGCTGTCTGCTACGCCTCGGCGGTCGTCAATCTCCAGGAACTCTTTATGGGCATCTGTCGCATCCTGCAGGGCTTTATCTGACGCGTCCTTCGCTAAACGGTAACGAGCCAATGTCAGCCGGACCTGGGCCATCGACTGACGGTTCACTCCGCCGCCTTTAACGTCTTCAACCGCTTCTTTGAGCGATTTCGAGGCGGATTCCATATTGCCCATGCCCATGTATATCTCGGCTATCAAGACTCTGGACATACATAATTGACTGCGGTCATTTACCTTTTTGGAAGCGGCTAAGGAGTCCTGGGCATACGCGAGCGCCTTTTGCACAAAACCTTGTCGGAAGTAAACTTCTCCTATCAGGAGTAGTGCGGCGGATTCTCCTCCGATGGAAGACAAGCTTCTGAACTGCTCAAGGGCTTGTCCGGCCAATTCCAAGGCTGACTGAAGCCTTGCCCGATCAAGTTCCACGTTTGCAAGAGCCAGACGAGTCCGGGCAGCCATTAGTTGGTCACCGGCCTTTTCATAGGCGTTCAGGGCTGCCGCAAGATTATTTGACGCCTGAATGGTTTTGCCCTCCTGATGATCGATTAATCCCCTGACCATCAATGGAAGAGCAAGATTGGCGGGCTCCGCTTCAGCGCCCAAAGCCGTCTGACCTTCTTCAATAGCTTTTTGAGCAGCCTTAAGATCGCCCTGCATCAGGTCCAAGTATGCCGTTCTGAGCAGAGTTTCACCGGCATCCTTGTCGCGTTTGAGGTCTCTGTAGAGCTTCTCAGCTTTCGCAAAGCTGATTCGTGCGGCCTGGTAGTCTGAGCGGGCGACCTGGATCTCACCCATCTGAAGATTGATTCGAGCAGACTCAAGATCGTTTCTATCGCGGGTCAGAATTGACAATAGGCGGTTCAATGTGGAAGCAGCATCAAGGGCTCTATTAAGCCTTAGCTGGCATGTAGCCGAATTCTCCAATAGTTTGGGAATCTCGGACGCTTCAGAAGAAGGGAGGATCTTCTGGCTCTCCTCAAAAGATTTTAGGGCCTCACCGTAATCACCTTGCGCCATCAGGATCTGCCCGGCCAAAAGGTAATCGAGGCTCCTGGCCTTCGCGTTTCTTACCGCGAGATTGATTGCTATTGCCCGATTAACGTGTTCGAGGGCTTCTTGACTTCTTCCGAGTGCGTGTAACATGCGGGCCGCACCGCTCAAGGCTGCCGCGGTCAATTTCTGGTCTCTGGACGAAACCCCTTTTTTGATGGCCGCTTGGTACGCCTCCAACGCCTCGGCATACTGGCCGTTCTTCGCCTGCTCTGTTGCTTGATTCAAGAGGCCGCCGGCGGTGGCGCCTGCGGTCCGGTCTGCAACAGACGCACCGCTAGAATCGGGCATTTGATCGGGCTTGGCTTGTCCTCCCGCCTCGTTGCCAACTTCAGGAGCTGGGGTGTCGGCTTGTTCAGGCGGTTGATTTACAGGTTCGGATTCCTGGGGAGGGGTTGCAACTTGAGTTTCCGAGGATGTAGAAGACTTCGCGGGTTGAAACCAACCGGTATTCGCCTTCCGCACTCTCGGACCGCGGACGCTTTTCTTAACCCCGCTTTTCAATACATCCGTCCGCGTATCACTCAAAACTGCGGACGAACGCTGTTCGGCCGACGCGGTTTCCGGGTGAAACTGGCTTACGACAAGCAAGATGGCTGCCAGGGCCGTAATCATTCTTAGTATTATTAGCTTATGATTGCTCAG
>DATJPW010000072.1:0-9037 GCA_035506215.1 Desulfomonilaceae bacterium | reverse complement strand
ATCAGGTAGAAGCAGACTATTCCCAGCACAGTGTAGACGAGCACAAAGGCCGCGAGCGAGAGGGCTACTTGAGACCCGGCAACCCGGGAAGCCGCATCAGTGGTTTTCATCATTCCGTACACGATCCAGGGCTGCCGACCTATCTCCGCGACCGTCCAACCCAGCGCCGCGGCCACGTACGGAAGGGGAATGGACCATATCAGCAGCCGAAGAAGCCCTGGGCTGTCCCCCGGCGCGTTACGTTTGATCCAAGCGACGATGCTGACAACTACAAAAAACAATCCGAGCAGAACCATCAATTTGAACGACCAGAACGTAGCTGCGACAGGAGGTCGCTCCTCTTTGGGGAATTCTTTCAGTCCTCGGTAAACCCCTTCTTTATCGCCCAGAGCCACCCAGCTCAGCAGTTTGGGTATCCCTAGTATTTCAACTGCGTTGCGCTCATTTTTTTCATCCGGAATTGCGAACAGGTACAGCGGCGCTCCTTTGCTGGATTCCCAGACAGATTCAGCCGCGGCCGCTTTGGTGGGCTGGATCCTCATCATTTCCCTGCCCTGGTAGTGACCGATCAGGATTTCGGCGATAGAAAAGATAACTGCAAACGTGACGGCAATCTTGAAGGATCTTTTGAACAAAGAGAGTTCTTGACGTCGAAGCAGGTGGTATGCGCTGACTCCCATGACAAAAAAGGCCGCGAGAATGTAGGCTCCGCTGATCACATGCAAGAACATCCATATCGCGTAAGGCTGCGTGACAACAGCCCAAAAGTCGGCCAGTTCAGCCCGTCCGTTTCGGATCACGTACCCCACCGGGTGCTGCATCCAGGAATTTGCCACCAGAATCCAGTAGGCCGAAATGTTTGAGGCTGCTGCAACGAGCCAGATACAGGCTGCATGGGCTTTCGGAGAGAGCCTTTTCCAGCCGAACAGCCATATGCCGATGAACGTGGATTCGAGGAAGAAAGCGAGTGTGGCCTCTATTGCCAGGAGCGAACCGAAAATGTCGCCCACGTATTTGGAATACCGGGACCAGTTCGTCCCAAACTGGAATTCCAGTGTTATTCCGGTCACAACTCCCAGCGCAAAATTTATGACGAACAACTTGCCCCAAAATTTGGCCATCCTCTTGAATTCTTCATCGCCCGTCCAGACATATCGGGTTTCCATTATCGCTACGAGAACCGAGAGACCTAATGTCAAGGGCACGAAAAGAAAATGGAAATACGTCGCCACCGCGAATTGCACTCGCGAAAGCATGATAGCGTCCATAGCCACCTACCCCCCTTTCAAACGTGGAGTTGATCAATCAATCTTCTTGAACGTGGCCCCCTTGGAGCCACACACGGGGCATACATCCGGAGGAGTGTTCTGTGCTGTATACCCGCAGAGAGGACACACGTAGTACGGGTAATTTTCCTTCAACGATCCCAGACTGTCCAGCAGATTCTGATAGAGGCTCGCATGCACTTTTTCGACTTCGTTCGCGTAGTTGAAAGTTCTCTCTGCTTCCTTGTTTCCCTCCGCCTGGGCCGCCTCGATCATTTCAGGGTACATTTCCTTAAATTCGTGGGTCTCACCGGCGATGGCAGCTTGCAGGTTTTGAGCTGTTCCGCCGATTCCTTTGAGTGCCTTAAGATGGTTGTGAGCGTGAATGGTTTCAGCCTCTGCTGCTGCACGAAACAGCCGAGCAACTTGGGGATACCCTTCTTGATCAGCTTTAGCGGCAAATGCGAGGTACTTCCTATTTGCCTGTGACTCTCCCGCGAATGCAGCTTTCAAAAATTCTTCGGATCTTGACATTTTTCCTTTCCTCCTTTTGCCAACCATACGGATGGTTCGATGTTGGTGGAATTCGCCCTGTCGCGGTCAATTCTTCCCGGTACAATCCGGGCAAATTCCCGTAAATTCTATTCTATGTGATAGGACTCCGTAACCGGAGTTCTTCTGTGCTGTTTCTTCGATGTCATCTACAAGTGCCATGTGCACGTCGTCCACCCGACCGCACACACTGCACCGGATGTGGTAATGGTTGTCGGTGGTCCCATCGAAACGTCGCTGAGTGCCCGCAACTTCCAGCTTAAGAACTTCTCCCTCGGCGGATAAAATTTCGAGGTTGCGATACACGGTTGCGATGCTGATTTTGGGGAGTCTGTTTCGCACAATGCGGTGTAGCTCCTCAGCAGTGGGGTGACTGGTGAGCTTGTTGAGTTCCTCCAGTATCACCCTTCGTTGTTGAGTCATTCTGCGCGGTGGCTTCCAGTCTATCAATTTGGCGGCACCTTATTGCAATTGAGAATCATTAGCAACAAGATGCCCGACTTCGATCCTCGTGTCAAGAAATTTTTTTCACGTTCGCAAAATTGTCCCTTGAAGGCTTCGGAAGCCACGCCTCCCGCCTCAAAACAAGGAAACTTTAACTGAATGCAGTAGGGACCGGCGCCACTATCGGGCCAAAAGAGTAAACCGACATACGGTACTTTCAAGCAGCTAACAAAAGCTGGAACGGGCTGGACTGAAGAAAGGCGAGCGGATTCGAGGTCGGCGATAGCTACGAATCCTCGAAGAGTTCAAGGTTACAACAAATGCCAAAAATTAAAGTAGGGAATGAGGGATGTTGCATGCGAGTTCCTACAAAACGCTTTCATTGGTCGCGGTTGTGACCGGTGAAACGTGTTGGGTTCACACCAACTCCAGGAGCTTTCAGCTCAACGTAACCGGCGAGCAGTTGATGCAAATGTATTCCGTAGTCAGGCTGCCCCAGACGGTTTGGCAGCAGAGTTTCTCCTTTGCATTTGATGCTCCAACCTAGCGCGGCGGCGGCGTCATCCATCAGGTTCTCGAAAGGGCCGCGCAGTTGGTCTTCCGGCTCCCCAGGCGTCAATAGAGACATCTTTGCCGTGACAGTTTCTGCAAATCTTTGGAGAGCTTCTTGGATGGTCATGCCTGACTCATTGCGTGAACGCATCAATCCGGGTTGATGGTAGTGACATATACGAACTTATTGTTCTCCACTTTGTCGATGACCATGGCCTTCACAGGATTTCCATCTTCCTTCATGGTTATCTTACCGGACACGCCGTCAAAATCTTTGGTGGTTAGAATCGCGGCCCTGATTTTGTCGGGATCGGTGGAACCGGCGCGCTCGATGGAGTCGAGCAGGATCAGATAGGCGTCTGTGGCCATGGCGGTAAATGCGTCAGGCTCTGTCCTTCCCGTGTCTTCTTCAAAGATCTTCAGGAATTTCTTTCCGCGTTCGCTGGTGATCATGTCTTTGTGGAAATGTGTAGTGAAGTAGATGTTCTCGACAGCCCCACCGCCCAGTTCCAGGAGTTCAGGCGCTTGGACTCCATCTCCCGCGACGATGGGAATAGTTATACCCATTTCTTTGGCCTGCTTTGCCAAGAGAGCGCACTCTGTGTAGTAGATGGGAGCGCAGATGATATCAGCCCCCGATCCTTTGATTGTGCTGAGCTGCGGGTTAAAATCCCTGTCACCGGTCTTGAACATGGTTTCCGACACGATCCGGCCGCCGCCGTTGGTGAATTCCCGCTTGAAAAATACGGCAAGGCCGACTGAGTAATCCTGAGAAATGTCATAGATGAGAGCGGCTTTCTTGGCCTTGAGTTGGTTCAGGCCAAGCTTTGCCAGAACGCGTCCCTGGTCTGTGTCAATGAAGCAGACACGAGAGATCCATTTCTTGTGCTGGGTAACGATGGGGTTGGTTGCAGTTGGAGAAATCATAGGAATTCCTCTGTTCTCCGCTATGGCCGCTCCCGCGATGGTATTGCCCGAGATCATCTCGCCGAGCACGGCCACCGCCTTTTCTCTCTCTATCAGCCTCGAAACCGCGTTCGCGGACTCGACCTTGTCCGACTTTGTATCCACCAGCCTCACATCGACAGGCCGCCCCAGCACTTCAGATCGCATTTTTTTGCCGATACAGATACCGCTCCAGCCCATTCCGCCGTACGCAGCCACGTTCCCGGTCATGGAAAGATACGCGCCGATAATGATTGGTTCAGAAGCCCACGCGTTAGATGCGAAGACAGCCACGCACGCCGAAACAACCAATAATATCCGAATCATGTGTTTGCCTCCCGGGCATTTGATGTTTGTCCACCCTATGATCTCTTGACACGACAGCGTGACCATAGGCGAGCTTTCGGTCGTAGTCAACAAGAGAGCTTGAACGAAGTGACTATTCGGTTTGGAACCACAGTCTCGAATCAATTATTATTCTAATTGTAATTGTTGAGACTTTGTCTGACGCTTCTGCTATAACCACTAGAAATTTGGAATGAGAGTTCGTTCCATGAGCGCCGAAAGGCAGATCAAAGCGAAAGAAATAGTACGCGAGATAGTCTCCGGAATCGGAGATTATGAACTCATGCACAAATACGGACTCACTCACAAGGGGTTACAGAATGTTTACAGGCAGCTTTTGGACGCGAATCTGATTGACGCTTCAGTTCTGGAGGGAAGGGTTGCTTCTCCGTTGAATACTACGGAAACAACATTAGCGTCAAGGTTGCCTCGAAGAGACGTGTACATACCTTTGCCCGTGCACGATTTTAACAATCCCGAAGAGCGAGGCATAGTGACCGACATTAGCGAGCGCGGCCTGGGAGTGAAAGGGCTGAGAGCGGAGGTAGGCGAGGAAAAAATACTTGTTGTAAAAGCCAGTAAATTTTACCAGCTAAAGTCTTTCATTCTAAAGGCAAAATGCAGATGGATGAAGCCCGGTGATGACGTGCAAGAAACACTGGCCGGGTTCGAGATCATATCCATCACCAAGCAGGAATTACAGGAATTGAAGAATTTGATAGAGACATTGGATTACGTGAACCGGTGAGGATCAGATGCCAAAATATCAAGTCGAGTTGAGCGGCAGGTCCCTTTATTTGACAACTGCTATAACTGAAATTCGGCACGTTACCTGGACGCAAGAAAGTCATTCACTTCCTTTACGACCATTCGCGGACGTTCAGCCCCGGGATAACGGTAGTAAGTGAGCGGTATTTTCCCCCCGGAAATGAACTTGAATACGACTCGATAGGTCTGATAGCCACCTTCCTTGGCTGCTCCCACAGATGCCTCGACCAGGTCGGATAGAGGCCGTTCCACCTTCTGGAATCCCCATAGTCCGCCGCCTTTCAAAGAGAAGCCGTTCTGAGTCTTATCCAAACGACAGGTCACCGTCCTCACGAAACATAGCGGCAAGAGACCAAAACAAGCTAGTCCTGTGCTGAGCAGATAGAAAAGCAAACGCTCATCTTCAACGACCTCCAGAGTGCCGGCAGTGGGGTCTCTTAGATAAGCATTGATCCTTGAGACAATCTCGGTGTGGTCCGTAGCCGAGGAACCAATACTGTATGAAGCAAAGGGAATAGCGCCCTTGCGAGTCACAATCCAAATTCTGTAAGTGGTCCCTGAGCCGTTGTCTGAATGCACAGTGTCCAGCCTTGCGGCCGTGATATCCCGCAGCGGAATTTGGGTGACCTTGAGCCGAAATAGATTGGATTGCTCCAGTGAGCAACTATCTGCGGCCCGGTCACAGCGAAGGGCTATGAGATTGGGAAATACGAAATATGCGATACAAAATCCGGCAACAATAAACAGAAGACCTACACACTTCTGCACCCATGGCTGGTGCTGTACGATGAGTAATTGATTTGTCGGCCGTCTTATCTTGTACATTCGTTTTCTCCAGCCAAGCGCTCAGGTCACACCGCCTCGCCACGATCTTCACACAGTCGTGAGCCCTTGATTCCGTCCCACGCAAGGTGACTTCGTTCTCACTAGCACACGTCTGATCAAAAGAACACACATTTTATCGGCATTCAGTCAATAATCCGCGGTCATTACGGACCTGAAAACTCTTATCAAAAGCGGGAAATATGTTTGAATGGTCTTCCAGTTTCTTTTACAAGTAAAATCCAAATACTAGATTCATTTGCTTCGCTCAACTGGCGCATTTTCTCCGCTTCGGCTATCATTCTCTCTGTTCCCGGCTCCAAGAAGCACATTGAACCTTAAGCAGGCTCACGGTTCCCAGCGTTCCGGTAGGTCTTTTGAACGTGGCCGATAAAATGACAACAAGACTGACAGGAAAAAATCACGATGAAAGCCAAACCGATGGATCGGTCGGTCTCGGTGTGATAGCGAGTGAAAGCGAAGGCGGATATGGACAAGTCCTTCGGGTAGCTGTTCCTCTCATTCTATCGACGGCTTCTTTGACCCTGATGCTTTTCGTCAGCAGGATGCTCTTGTCGTGGCACGGCCCGAGTTCGGTGGCGGCGGCTACCCCGGGAGGGATCACATATTTCACCATATGCTCGTTCTTTCTCGGGACCGCTGAGTACGTGAACACTCTGGTGGCACAACACCACGGGGCCAGTGATAAACCGGCGTGCGGCCGTGCAGTATGGCAAGGGGTTTTCTTTGCGGTGTTGTCTGCTCCGGTGATTTTGGCCTGCATACCACTCGGCAATCTTCTCCTCTCATGGGGCGGTCATGAAAGGGAAATCCTGCTTCTTGAAAAAGAGTATTTTTCCATTTTGATGATTGGCGGAGTGACCCTGCCAATTAATGCCGCCTTCTCATCGTTCTTTTCCGGTCGGGGAAAAACGACTGTAGTATTGTGGGGAAACCTTGTGGGAAATGCAGCTAACGCCGCACTGTCGTATATACTAATTTTCGGCAAGCTGGGGTTTCCGGAAATGGGAATACGAGGGGCAGCCCTTGCGGCGGTGATAACAGGAGGCGTGCCTGGAATCTATTGGGCGTCACTGTTTCTTTCGGGACGTTACCAGTCCTCATATCGAACGCGAAAGGAATTCCGGTGGGACAGGCGGCTCTTCTTCATGCTCGTGCGTTACGGAGTGCCCTCGGGTGTGCAATTCTTTCTCGACGTTGCGTCGTTTACTCTGTTTGTTCTCCTGATAGGTCGTTTAGGGCAACTTGATCTGGCGGCAAGCAACATCGTACTCAGCATCGAACTGCTATCGTTTCTCCCCATGGTAGGAATGTCTATTGCCACGGCAACTCTTGTAGGTGAATACATGGGCCGCGGACGGCAGGATTTGGCCCAAAGGTCCGTATATTCTGCCCTGAAACTCGCCATGGTGTATTCGCTATTTTTCTCGATCCTGTTCTTGGCTGTTCCGGAACGTTTCTTGGAATTTTTCGGATCTGAAGCTTACCACGGCGCGTTCCGCGATATAGTGGACCTGGGGATCCTTTTGTTGCGCATTGTGGCGATTTACACTTTGTTCAACAACATGTTCATTATATTCTCCGGCGCGCTCAATGGAGCAGGGGACACTCGTTTCGCCATGTGGACCCAGACAGGTCTATCGTGGATGTTTTTTGTGCCGTCGGTTTATATCGTGATCAATTACCTGCATCTGGGAATGTTGTCAGCTTGGTCCTGTCTGCTGGTATACGTGACAGTGCTTGGGATGGCCTTCTATCTCCGCTTTCGGTCGGGCCATTGGAAAAAGATCAAGATGGTCTCTTGACCGATACAATATGCTGGATCATGATTGCGCTCGCCTCGGCGTATGGATTACCGGTAGTTTATTTCTCGAAATGAATACTTTGAAACCGCTTCTACTCCTCTGACTCGACTACCGGAAGGTAGATCGTGAAAAGGGCCCCCTTTCCGATTTCACTGGCCACATCGATTCTCCCCCCATGCTCTCTTATAAGTCTATGGCAGATGGTTAATCCGAGGCCCACTCCTTTGACTTGCCCTTTGGTGCTGAAGAAAGCCTCGAAGATTTTGTCCAGGTTTTGCGGCGGGATCCCGACGCCTGTATCCTCCATCGTAATTACCACATTGTTGTCCTTTGGTTCGTATAGGGTCGTCACATGAAGCTCGCCTCCTTTGGGCATGGCCGCATTCGCGTTTGTGATCAAATTCATGAACACGTGCTTCAAATGCCGCCCCACAGCCATAACCGGAGGCAGTACGGGTGATAAGTCGGTGGTGACACGGATGTTGAGGTCTTGAAACTCCCTCTTATACAACAGTAGGGTTTCCTCGATCAGCTTGTTCATATCTGTGGAGAACTTTTGTTCATCGTCCGACTTGAAGAATTCCAGCATCTTTTTCAAAAGCGCCGCGGTGCGTTTGGACTCATTATAGGCTAGATCCAGATACTTTCTCTTTTCGTGAGCTTCAGGCACAGCTTCCTTGAGTAACCCGAGACAGCTTATGATACCGAAAATCGGGTTATTAAGCTCATGAGCAAGTTGTGCAGCCATTTTGCTCTTTGCCGAAAGTCGTTCAGACTGGATGAGCTGGTTCCGCAGGTACCTGGTTTCCGTATGATCCACCACAACGCCGCGATATCCTCGGATGTTGCGATCCCGATCTCGCCAGAGGCTGCTTGACAGACCAACGTAGATGATCTCGCCGTCTTTACGCTTCCAGCTTGCATGATAGTCTCTCACGAAACCTTGCGTTTCGATGATGTTTTGAAATTTACGCCGATCCTCCATCACGACCCAGAGGTCGGTGTTAATGTCCAAATTAAGCACTTCCTCCGGGGAGGAGTATCCGAGTATTCTTACCAGTGCCTCATTGCAGTCGAGAAACTCTCCTTCACGCGTGGATATGTAAAGGCCATCGCTGGCCTCTGCAAAGAACTCTCGCTTACTTCTTTCGATCTCTTCGCGTCTCTCCTGAATTTGTTTTGAAGTCAAACCCGGAGCCGACAAAAATTTAGTAGGCGACATGTAGTCCTCCCGGAGGAGTCACCAAACAGAACGGCAAGGCACGCAGACGAATTCTGGAAATACAATGCAATAACAATATTCCTTTATGGAGGCGAATTCAACGCACCATTCGCAAGCGGAGCCGGATAACCTAATCAATGCTTCTAATAATGTCGGCAAACTGGGGTACTGCAAAGGTTCCGTACGCATCGTTCGCAGAAAAAAAAACGCCAAATTATCCGAGAGAATAATCTGGCGTGATGGCCAACTTTTTGGTGCCCCCAGTAGGAATCGAACCTACGGCCTGCGGATTAGGA
>DATJPW010000071.1:0-65955 GCA_035506215.1 Desulfomonilaceae bacterium | reverse complement strand
ATCCACATTCCGCGGCTCCGACAAGCGCGGCGGGGCAAACGGGGCGCGCATCCGTCTCGCCCCGCAGAAGGATTGGAAAGTTAACCAGCCGGCTCAACTGAAAACCGTGCTGCAGACCCTTGAAGGAATCCAAAAGGAGTTCAACAGCGCCCAGTCTGGCGGGAAGATGGTTTCGCTCGCCGACCTGATTGTCCTGGGTGGATGCGCAGGTGTCGAGCAAGCTGCGAGGAATGCCGGTCACGATGTGACCGTTCCCTTCACGCCTGGACGCAGGGATGCATCGCAGGAGCAAACCGACGTGGAGTCATTCGCCGTACTCGAACCGGCTGCTGACGGGTTCCGTAACTACCTCAAGACCAAATACGCCGTATCGGCAGAGGAATTGCTGGTTGATCGTGCGCAACTGCTGACTCTGACCGCTCCTGAGATGACGGTTCTCGTTGGCGGTATGCGCGTCTTGAATGCCAACTCCGGACAGTCCCAGCACGGCGTCTTCACCAGGCGGCCAGAGACGCTCACCAATGACTTCTTCGTGAATCTGCTCGAGATGAGCACGACGTGGAAGGCCACCACGGAAGACGAAAACGTGTTCGAGGGTCGTGATCGCGCAACGGGCGAACTCAAGTGGACAGGCACCCGTGTGGACCTCATCTTCGGTTCGAACTCCCAACTCCGGGCCTTGGCGGAAGTCTACGGATGTGAGGACTCTCAGGAGAAATTCCTGCACGACTTTATAGCGGTGTGGAACAAGGTAATGAACCTTGACCGCTTCGACCTGGCCTGATTGTAGCATAAACGTCTTGGAGGGCTTCTGGGGCGCATTCTGGACCGCAAATCGGATGATCAGAAAGCGATACCTGCAAGGAATTGACGGATGTTTTGAACGCTAACGGAGGCTATTGGCAACATGTGAGGGCGGCGCTTCAATACGAGCTGAAACGCCGCCCTTTCTTTAGGCCCTTACAGTCTGTCGGTCACAGAATCGGATCCAAAAACACATATGGCGAATGACAAAATAAATGTCCGGTCTCTTGGGGAATCGCCATGTTTAATATCACTACTTCGGCAAATGTTATGTGAATTTAATAATTCATTATGTTGACTTTTATGCTATTTGTCCGGTATAATTAGTCAAACTAGTGACCATTTGTTTAGGAGGCACGATGTCCGGCAAGACCCTGTTCCCGACGCTGCTCATAATCATTCTGTTCGCAAGTTTCTTCCATGGAAACGCGTGTCTCGCGGATGCAGTCATGCCTCAAGCACCGGCCTTCTTTTCCTGGTTGCCACACGGATATGGAGCAACCATGCACGTAAACAATCCACCGGCGGCACGCATGGAAGGACTTTATGGCTTCAGGACCGCCCCACAACATATCGGATGCTGGTCCTATCCTCTCTGGGGATGGGATGTTAACGGGTATTATCACGGCCCGAATGTTCCATGCCCGGACCCGGTTATGTGCCAGCTTCCAATTGGATTGATCTACCCGGTCAATAGCCCCGTGTTGCCGCCCCGCGGCGATCCGAGAACAGTTCCCGGCATGGCGAATTGATGTTCAATTACTCGATGGGTCTCCGGCTCAATAAGCCTCCTCAGATGTCAGCATTTCGTCGGTAACCTTGTCTTTGAACAAGTGGTAGACCCACGTCTGGTACACGATTACCACAGGCACAAAAATAAGCGCCACCACAAGCATGATCGTCAGTGTCATCTGACTGGAAGACGAGTTGAATGCAGTCAGACTGGCAGCCGGGTCAAGACTCGATGGGAATAGCTTCGGGTAAAGGCCGACCACGCCGAACAAAGTTGCTGTCAGGATAGTCAGACACGAAGCAAACCAGGCTTTCCACCACCGCTCCTTGGCTATGAAGAGCCTTACTGCAAGGAGTGCGGCCACAGTCACCAGTGGAATCACGAACAGCGGCGGCTTGGCCAGGTAATTACTGTAGAGGGGGGTGGCAAACCACGTGTATACAAGAAAAATCACCGCTACGATAAGGAGCGCACCCCAGACCGGTCGTGTGGCCCGGATCGCTCTGTCCTCAAGGGGCCCCGAGGTCTTTATCGTCAGCCACAAAAGGCCATGCTGGACGAAGAGCGCGACAAATAGAAGGCCTCCCAATATGCCGTACGGATTGAGCAGGGTGAACAGATTGCCGTGAAAAGCGCCCTTGGCGTCAAACGGTATGCCCTGGAAAATATTGGCGAACGCTACACCGAACAGCAATGCCGGCGCGAAGCTGCCCACGAAGAGACATGTGTCCCACAGGCACTTCCAGGCACGGTTTTCGACCTTCCCTCTGAATTCGAACGCTACGGCCCTAATGATGAGCGCGAACAAAATCAGCAGCAACGGCGTGTAAAGGGTACTGAACATTACCGCATAGGTTGTGGGAAACGCGGCAAAGGTTACGCCGCCTGCCGTGATCAGCCAGACCTCATTCCCGTCCCAGAACGGTCCCATGGAATTGTAGATAGTCCGTATCTGTTTTTCGTCCCTGGCCAGAAACGGCATGGCCGTTCCCAGCCCCAGGTCGAAGCCGTCCAGCATGAAATAGATACCCCAGAGCAAGCCCCACAAAAGGAACCAGATGGTTTCCAGCATGTTTCAACCTGCCTTTCTCAAGCGAGCGTCGCAGCCGAGTATTCGGGAGGTCCTGTGCGGGCAGTCTTTGCCATAAGCACGAAAGCGGCCAATCCCAGCAGTGAGTAGAGCACAATGAATGCTATCAGCGAAACCGTGACCTGCGACGCTGCAATATTAGAGACAGCTTCTGACGTCCTCATCATACGGTATACGATCCATGGCTGGCGTCCCACCTCGGTTACTATCCATCCCAGTTCAGCCGCAATATATGGAAGTGGAATGGAGTACATCATAATTTTCAGATACCTGGGACTGGATTCCAGTCGGTTCCATTTGAACAATCCGATCAACGGCAGCAAGGCAAAGAGAAATCCGAGGCCCACCATGAACCTGAAAGACCAAAAGACCAAGGTTACAGGCGGCCTATCTTCCTTCCGCCATTCTTTAAGGCCTTTCACTTCAGCGTTCCAATCACCATATACCAGCCAGCTCATGAACTTGGGAATTTGCAGCATCTCTACCAGATTGCGTTCCTTGGCCTCATCCGGAATGAGAATCATGGAGAATGGCACACCTCGTTCCGTCTCCCAGACCGATTCCACGGCTGCGAGTTTTTCCGGTTGTGTCACAGCCATCACTTTGCCGTGAAGGTCGCCAACCACCACTTCGCCCACGGAAAAGATCAGGGCGAATATCAACGCGATCCTGAATGATCTGGTGAAAAACTCGACGTGATTCTTGCGCAGCAGATGGTACGCGCTGACACCCATCACGAAGAACCCGGACAATACGTATCCCGCGAATGTGGCGTGCAGATACGTGAGCCAGGCGTAGCTCTGGGTTATGACCGCCCAGAAATCAGTCAGCTCCGCTCGTCCCCCTCGGATAGCGTAGCCCACGGGATGTTGCATCCAGGAGTTCGCTACAAGTATCCAATATGCGGACATGTTGGACGCGATGGCGACTAGCCAGATGCACGCCGCATGAAGTTTCGGCGAAATCCTTTGCCACCCGAAAAACCATACCGCGATGAGGGTGGATTCAAGAAAGAATGCCAGTGTGGCCTCAATCGCCAAGAGCGATCCGAAAATATCGCCGACATGTTTCGAGTAGCCGGCCCAATTAGTCCCGAACTGAAATTCAAGCGTGATACCGGTAACAACTCCCACCACAAAATTTATCAGAAAAATCTTTCCCCAAAATTTGGCCATTCGTTTGTATTCTTCCACTCCGGTTGCCACGTAGACGGTTTCCATAATCGCCAAAAGAATCGACAACCCGAGTGTCAACGGCACAAATAAAAAGTGAAACAATGTGGCCACGGCAAATTGTAATCTCGACAACAAGAGAACATCCATGAGCCGTTTTCCCCCTTCCGATCATCCATCTGAAACATGTGAGTACTTGCCGAGAACCCCCGCTCCGGCAGCAGAGAGGCGTCCGACAGCATGATTATTGACCGAGAAGAGCCAGACCTTTTTCCGCTAGGTCCAGGACCCTGTACTGGACAAACGTTCCGTCAAAATAGACTCTGAGGGAGGCCTCATCACCCAAAAGCGCCCTGAGTTTCGAATGGTTCTCATGTGTTTGTAACAAGCCCGCGGCCCACGCGGCCAGCCCTCTCACGACAGCATCGCTGGATTTAAGGTAATTTCCTATGTACACAGCCGCACCGGCAACCAACGCCGGCCTAGACTTCGCCAGCCTGACCAAGCCCCAGAGAACGCCCCTCTGCAGCAATTCGTACTCGACAAAATTTCCTTTAGGGTTCAAATAAGAGACGAAAACAGGCGCGTACTCTTCGGCAAGACCCGCATGGCAAGCCATGATTTCAGCCATTGCCTCCGGTGCGCCCCAACCTATTCCCCCCGATTCTTCATTTAGGCTCCACATAAGTCTTCGCATGAACACCCTTGCGCTTTCAGTATCTCTATCAGCCAGGTTTCCCATGATGAGGCCGGCAGTCGTCACGGCATGCCATCGCACTAATTCGTTGTCATGATACAAAAATGAAAGCAGTGGGTTCATCACTTGTCGGGCGGGCAAGAGCGAAAGATGTCTGAAACACTCCGTTGGGTCGTCAGCCAAAAGAAGTTCGAGGATTTTCTCTTTCAGATGTCTACCGCTGATGTTACCCGCCGTCATCATTTCCTGAAATTTGCGGTCATTTCTACAGGCAGGTGAGGTCATTCGGCCTCTTGTTTCACTGCCTTCGCAATTTCCCGTCCCAGTTCCACGCACTCCCTCAATTTTTCATGCGTGGGCACGTATAGCACGCTCAAGCCAGGGTGAATCACTTTTATCCTCATCTCTTCCAGATATTTTGTCATGTGTTTGACCGCTTCCCCACTCCATCCATACGAGCCGAATGCTGCGCCCACTTTATTGAGCGGCCGCAGTCCCTTCATATAACAAAGCATATCCGCCATTCGGGGAAGCATGCCGTTATTGAGAGTTGATGAACCTATGACAACGGCCGCCGTATCGAGCAGTTCGGTTATGACATCGCTCCGGTGCGTGACTCTCAGGTCCATAAGCTGCGTACTGACACCACCGCCGATCAGTCCATCACAAATGGCTTTGGCCATAAATTCGGTGCTGCTCCACATAGTATCGTATATAACCAGAGCTTTTTGTGCCGGCGCCTGTCTGGTCCATTTGTCATAGGCAGCAACAATCTGCATGGGGTTTTCCCGCCAGATCAAACCGTGATCCGGGCAAATCATATCTATTTTTAGATTCAGTTTTTGCACGTCGGCTATCAGCTTTTGGATCAGAGAAGAGTACGGCAGTAGTATGTTGGCATAGTATTTAGCTGCAAGCCGCATTAGCTCCGAGGGATTCACTTCATCATTGAAACGCTCGCTCGTAGCCCAGTGCTGTCCGAATGCATCGCTCGAAATCAAAAGCGCGTCTTCCTTGAGATAGGAAAACATGCTATCCGGCCAGTGCACCATCCGGGTTTCCATGAACTGCACCGTGCGTTTGCCCAGGCTGATTTCCCGGCCGGTTTCCACCACTTCGTAAGGCCAATCCTCACGGTGGTAGTGCTCCAGAAGCGCCTTTTTCCCTCTGGGCGAACAGAACAGCTTCTCGGGCTTGATGACTTCCATCATTTCAGCCAAAGAGCCTGAGTGGTCGGGTTCTACATGATTTACCACGATATAATCGATGCGGCTGGGCTCGACCACTTTGTAAATGCAGTGAAGCAAATCACCCTTGAACGCTTTCTTGACTGTGTCAAACAAGGTTATTTTGTCGTCTACGACAAGATACGCATTGTAGGTCGTGCCTTTCTCCGTCAAATAACCATGGAAATCACGAACGCTCCAATCTATGGCGCCGACCCAGTGAATCCCCTTTTTCACCTCGACATTTATTCGCAATGAAATCCCCCTTGAAAGTTGTCCGTGCCGGCACTCCCCCCGCTCCCTGGCCTTGCGCATAAAGATCCCGATTCGCGCGGCGGGAATCCGGCTATAGCTTCACACAGTATGTTCCGCTGTCTTGTTTGACTCCGTCCAAGCCGGACCTGCTACTACTCCGGAGAGAAGCTGTCTTTATCCGCACCGCAGACAGGACAAACCCAATCCGCGGGGAGTGCTTCAAAAGAAGTTCCAGCGGCTACACCGTTGTCAGGATCGCCTACCGCCGGATCGTAAACATAACCACAAATCTGGCAAACGTATCTTTGCATAAGTCCCTCCTCTTCTTTCGTTGTTGTTAGCTCTTGCTATTCTTGGTTCAGTCGGACTTTGCCTGGTATTTGAATCCGTAATCCAACATTCACCGGTTTCATGAATCCGTGTTTCGAGCGACGCCTAAGTGGAAACTGCTACGGAGGAGGCAGTTTTTCCCAGTTCATAAGCCTGCCTTAAAGCGTCCTGATGTTGCGCTATGTCCCCCTTCTTTTCAACCTTGTGGACAAAGACGCCCCCCTCGTAGCTTATGTCCAGAGCATCGTAAAAATATTTTGCAACAAGCTGGGCGCCCTCGAAAAGATTCCGCCCCTTCGTCGCTCCCACACAAATCAAATAACCCCTTCCGCCACTGAATTTCCGCCTGTCCTCAGGGGTCTTGTCCAGCATTCTCCGGCACCACATGGCCTGACAACGATCTATCATGGCCTTGGCTTGGGAGGAGATGCCATAAAAGAAGATCGGCGAGGCCAGAATTATGACGTCCGCCTCCAATAGCTTCGGATAGACTTGCTGCATATCGTCATCGATCACGCACTGCCCGGTTTGATCGCAACCGCCGCACTCATGGCACCCGGATATTTTCAAATCGCAGCACCGGATGGAAGAGATCTCCGCGCCTGCCGCCGCGGCCCCTCGAAGGGCTTCATCCAGCAACATGTCCGTATTGCCCCCTTTGCGAGGGCTGCCGTAAATTCCCAGGACTTTCATGATACCACTCGATACCGGCCAAAAAACGGCCAATCCTCCGATGCGAAAAGGGTGGCTTAGACCAGCCGAGGGTCCTGTCCGGTCCCGCCGCAATCCGGGATGTAACAAGAGACATTGACCAGTTCACATTTCTCTTTGCAACCGGGACAAGTGTCCGGTGGCGCCGCTTTCAGCTCAGCTTCGAAAGTGTAACCGCATTTCGGGCATTTCCAGGTATTCTTTTCCATAGTTTTTCCTTCGTTGCGTCGTATTTGAACCTAAGTTTATTAAGGTCTCTTACCCTTGGTCCGGAGCAAGAATTTAAGACGATCCAGCATGTCCTGTATATTTTTGGACATAAACCATCGGCCGTTAGCGAACACCCCAAAGTCAGTGCCCATCATCGCGGACGCAAAACGAGTTGAGTTCGCGTAGAAAAGCCACTGTTCGACCCATTGCTTCTCTATGGCCTCATCGAAGATGCTCTCTGTCTTATCAGCGACCTTTTCATCCCATGCCTTGGTTAGGATCTGCGTGGCAGTAAGCGTCATACCGTTGGACTTCTTTATTGTGTTCTCGAATCGTTCCCAGTGTCCGCTCACCCAATCACGGGCATGGCACGAAAGACATACTTTCTGAAGAGTATCCCGTCTTTTTTCCTGTTCGCCGCGATTGATTAAAAATTCGGCGGCAAGCTCTCCGCTAAGGGTTGTTGGTAGAGGCATTCCGTCTTTGTTCTTTATTGTTGACGTATCGGGACTCTTGGAATGCGGGTAAGCATATATGGCCCCAAAGATTCGCCAAGGGAGTCGGTCGTTCATCTGGTGGGTTCTTTGGGCAATAACCTCTCCTTCGCTCGATACTAGTAGACTTGCGTGACAAACCGCGCACGTAGGTCCGGTTAAGTCTTTGCCCACTGTCCAGGGAACTTCGGTAAAATTCCATTCCCCATACATGGACTCGAAAAGATTGCCGTGCAAGCTGACAGAATAGGACTGATAAGCAGGAACATCAGGGCCCTTATGACAGCGCGAACAGGCATAAGGCTTTCTGGCCAATTGTATGGCAAATTGATGCCGGCTGTGGCACGCGGAGCATGATCCTTTGCTTCCGTCGGTATTCAAGCGCCCGACGCCCTGGTTAGGCCAACCCGATAGCACAGGGAATTTCATATCTCCGAAATCCGTGCTCCTTGGCTCCAGACCTTTGACTTGGAGAGCGGCCCCATGACAGGACCAGCATGAATCTTCCGTGGTCTTTTCATCCGGCTCAGCCAATGTGGTCTTCATATTTTTGAATGACTGAATACCGTTGATTGACTTCATTAAGCTTCGATACAATGGGTTGTTGGCCAAATTCCCGACTGCGTGGGACATTAAATTCTTATCGAACTGGGCAGCTTCGATGGGATGACACGTGGAACAATCCTTCGGAGTCACCGTCAGATGGGTCTGCTGATCATTATGTTCAAAAGTGTCCTTGTGAGAATCCGGGTTCATTGTATGACATTCCGCACACCCGACCACGACGGAGGCCAGTTTTTCCGGCACGTTTTCCGCCGAAACCCGCCGCTGCTTTTCGGGTCTCTTTAGGGCTTCCGCAGGAGAGATCGAAGCGTGACGGCTCCTCTTCCAATCCGCGACTATCGCGGGAGTGGCCGAAACGTGGCACGAGATACAATCCTTGGATAGATCGCTAACCGGCGCGGATTGGCAATTGGCGCTGTAAAAGCCCGCGAAAGAAAACAGCACAATGAGCAGACCTTGGAATTTTATCAGGCGTACCATCAAGCCCCCCCGCTTTCGTGCTTCGGTCGTGCACACAAAGGGCATCACTTGGGCAGCTTCTCTAGCTCTTTGACCAGGTCCTCAAGCTTCGGCATCAAATTGATGTCATGTATATCAATGTAACGGATGATCCCTTCTTTGTCGATGACGAACAGGGCCCTCTCCGCGACCCCATCTTCCCGCAGCACACCATAGCTCTGCGCAACAGCGCCATGAGGCCAAAAATCGGACAACACAGGAAACCAAAGCCTGCCCATCGGCCTGGTCCAAGCATAGAGTGTGGGGACATTATCAACGGTGATCCCCAGGAGCACAGCATTATTTCTCTCAAAAAGATCTTTGGCAATATTGTAGCCAGGCCATTGTTGAGAGCATACCGGCGTCCATGCTGCCGGAACGAAAGAGATGACGACATTCTGTCTTCCCCGGAAACTGTTTAGTGAGACCCGGTTTCCTGAGAGGTCCTGCAAAGTGAAATCAGGCGCCGTATCTCCGACTTTGAGCTTCATGACGCTGGCCCTGGGTTTTAACTTCCCTGGATTGAATACATAATAATCAGAAGCTTCAGGTCCGGCCCAAACCTCGGAAAACAAGAATGGAACGTAGACCACTCCGATCATCGCGCAAACCAAGAAGTACCTTCGCGAGCTGAACACACCACACCTCCTACTGCTCACCCACCAGCTTCTTGAGCTTCGTCAGGAATTCTTTAGGACTCTTGATCTGACCAACGTGTACATCGAGTATCTTGAGACCTTTCCCGGCTTCTATGTTGGCAGTAATAAACGTGGGTGTTCGAAACGGCTGCTCGGAGACCTTCTGCACCTGGAGGTTGTCATCCGCAAATAGAGGGAAACCGATACTGAACTGTTTCCTGAAGAGCTCCACCTCAAATGGGGTGTTACCTATACCTAATCCGACCACCTTGACCTTCCGTTCCAATGATGGATCGTTTTGAAGCAGTTGATGAACTTGGTTCACCACCCGTGCATTTTCCTGGCAAAATGGACAATACATGCTGAAAACTTCTATTACCAGAGTGCCCGCCTTCACTTGAGGCAAAGAAAAGGTCCCGCCTCCCGACAATCCAAGGTAATTCTGCTCGGCGCTGTTTTTCGGTATCACAAATTGAATCTCGGCCAGGCTTTTGGGGTTCACCTGAAAAGATTCCGCAGCGACGACACTTTTACTTAAACCGGCGAGGAGAAATCCTACGAGCATGAAAATTGACAAGCCCCTGATCATAATTCGCTCCTTGGTTGCAAAGGGGGTCTTTGCCGCTTGTGATGCCAGTGAAATATCAATTTATAGTTACGCTTACACAGGCCGCGCAGAACCCCACTGAGCGCCTCTTGCAGTATTTGTTATCATTATCAACGTTATGTGCAAGAACGTCCTTGTCAAGTCCCCGACATGGAAATTGTATAGATCTTGATAAATTAAAAGCTTTCCGAGATTTCAGGGAGAGCTTTTGCATTCTTACCGTGAGGACATTAGTCTTGTCGCGGCAATTCGGCCCATAACGAGAATGATGTGACAATCTGCGGTGGTTTTGGAATTACTCAGAAGCGTCTGAACGAGGTGTGAAAAAGATTCCCATGCTGAACAAAAGTCCCTCAAAGGCGCGAAAAAAATTAGCTGCGTTACGTGGCTCTAAAACCGCATTTTCGGGAACTAATCCCCTTGTTTCAGATAGTAAGCCTTCTTGGCACGGGCATTGCTAACTATTGTGCTTGAAACGCCGCGAAACAACGACATAGGCTAATACCCTTTTAGCATTCATTCTAAGGGATAGGGATTCTAATGGAATTGAGCCATCTGATTTACTGTTAAATTTGCGGAGCGCCGACGACCTTCATATGGTTCGTGACTGACTTCTCCCTTAGCTCACCAATAAATTAGAGTATTGATGGCAAGTGCAGATTGGAGGGGTCACGATGTCAGTGAACAGAATAGATGAATTGATTGAAACTGCCACGCGTGCCATAAACGCTGAATTGGACATGAACACGGTCTATCGGTGGAAGAAACAAGCCTTCGACTTCCTGGCTCAAAATTTGGGCCCCGACCATTACTATACGCAGTACTTCAAAAACTATATCGACGAATTAGAACAGCAAAATCTGCTTACCGGCAGCGGCATACTCGCGGCAGCCAAAGAGGAAATCCGGCAGAAGAGTGACAATTCTTAAGGAGTGGTGCCGGATAGAGGTATCGTGAGACACCTTGGTATAGCCGGATGTCGAAATTGTCCGAAGGCTGGCAGTGATACCTTAATGGGGTTGGGCTGGATCAAACGTGCATGCCATTACCTGGGGGAAGACGGATTTCGTCCATCTGTGAGGCTCCGACCGACGCAAGGTCATAGCGGTATTCACCTGCGGAAAAATAGGTCTCTGAATCCTAGCTTCGTGGCTTCTGTGGCTGGCAGCGAACGGCGAATGGTATTGCCGGCGCAAGCGAGTCAAAGGTGAAACCGTTCCCGTGTTTTTCTCCTGCCCGCCTATTCGGAAGGAGCTATTGTCTCGGTAATCTGATCTCTGGACAAAGTACGCCGCAGGCGTCTTACGAGGCCCCATCTTGACTCCGGAAACAGCCGCTTTGGACCAGAGCTTTTCCCCGACTTCACTGAAGGCCGAAGGTTTTTGGAAATCTTTGAGCGACTGGATATTCGCTAAGCTAAAACCAAGGTGATCAAAATTTATGCCCAGTTCAATACGATACTTGCCTGCCGGATTCGTTCGATTCGCGACTTGAAGCACTATTACACCGTCTACTACCTCGATTGACTTAATTATTAAAGGAGAATCCGCACCGAACTTGACCGGGAGATTGTCCTTCTGTCGCTGCAACGGTGCAGGTCGTGCAAGCGTGGCCTTTTCAGAGATTTTATTCACTGAGTCTATCGGTTTGGGCGTCCACTCACCTAGAAATATCATGAGATAGTCGCCCACGGGACGTATCTTATGCTCCGGGACCGCTACACCGCCGAAATTGAGAAATAACCGGGCGCCGGATTGAGTTCTGGATACTTCAACTGTCAGGCCCGCTCCCTGGCCCGCGCGAGTGAGCGGTTCGACACTGCCGACACTAGCTCCCGCAATATCGATTACCAGATTCGAAGATTGTTTGACCGAGGTTGAGATTTGTTCACCAATTGAACCGTCGCATTTGACTACGACGCGTCTCAAGTCGGGCGAAATTTTGATTTCCGAGATCTTGCCCGCGCAGGCAACGCCGGCCTGGCCAAAGCCGATGGCCAAGCATATGGTGAACAGAAATGCAAAATTGAGCCGCTTCGGACCGTTCATAACCACCCGCGATCGCAACTTCCGAGAGATTAGAGTTCTCCAGCGCACATTGCGGAAGATTAGTGCGAGAAGAGTGACTCTCGGGTGAAATATTGCTCAGGAGGATATTATCACATTTGTCATTACTGAGTCAAATAGTTTATCTTTTATCAGAATGTTAATTAATTTTGTTAATGTGTTTTTTTAAGCTTTTGGGCGTGGGAAGTTCCTTGCGGACAAAGGATTCGATGGACGGACGGAACCGGCACCAAAAAAACTCTACTCGGTTTCTCCCCAGATTTTTCGACTTTTTGCTATTTTCTTTTTGACGCCCTGCCAAGCATGTGCAGTGAGGAAGGATTCAGGCCACCGGTTCAGCATGAGGCTGTACATTTCGAACGGCATTGTGAACGTTATCTCATCCGGCTTAAGATACACACGTTCGGACGAGTCCCATCCGCCGAGTACGGCCTTGAGTTTGCCCTGAGCAAAGTATTTCAAAGGCCAGGTCACAATATTTGCGCATCCCGAGCCGAACGGGGACATCACAACTTCCAAATCGTTCGTTACGAATGTAGCCAGTTGGTGGAGACCTGAGATGACTTCAGGCCTGGCAAAAAAGATGACGAGTTCAGGCTCTTCGTGTTGAGCAAACAATGAAACGGGTTTGAAAACGCAAAAACGCTTGGGCGCCGGCCGTGGATCTATGGTTTCGTAGAAAGCGCTCGTAACTTCCGGAGATGACAGGTAGCGCTCACCTTCAACAACGTTTGGGATACCGGTTGACACGTAGTGGGCTATAAAGTCCAATTGCGGTTTGAGATACCCCAGAAAAAAAGCGCCTCCGAGGCACCCGAAGCGTTCATGGTCAAAGTATGCGGCGGCCCTTTTCTTGCGCGCAATCCAGATCTTGCCCAGGACACAGGAGAAATCCTTAAACAGCTCTTTGAAGTTGATTTCGCGCCTGGCTTCCTGCTCGACTGAAGGCAACCGGCCCGGTTTAGGCGCGAAACCGCCTTCCGGTTCTTCATCGGTGTAGAACATACCTATGGGCTCTTCGGTCCCGCCAAGAGCATCGAGAAAAGCCTTCAAATCATCTTGTCTTTTGGTATTCACGGCGCCTACTCCGTCGGGCACGCCATCGCACCTATCCAGACACAGAGCTTCTTTTTATGATTTCCTGTCCGCACTCTTACAAGGCTTAGAGGTTAAATTTGTTTTTGAGCAGTTTCTATGACTTCGCAAGCCTTGTCAGGCTCAGGAGAGTTCAGATGTTCTTCGAGTTTCTCTTTGGGCACAGTCTTAAGGACCAGAAAGGGCTCAAGCTTGTCCTCGTTTCGGTTCCAAGTGTACTGTTTCAGTTCGAACACAGCTCCGGCATCCTCGTACAAAGTCACCCACCATTCATCTCTTTTCACAGCGTAACATATCTTTATTTTTGAGCCGGCAGGCAATCCCTTTGCCTGCTCAAGCGCCAATGTCTTCACCTTTTCATCTTCCCATCCTTTGGCCTCCGGTTTCGGCTCAGAATGGACTTGAGCTGATGGAGGTCCCGCAGGTACGGGCTGTTCCGGTACCGGCGCAGGCGCTTCAGGTTGGCTCTGAATCTGTACGCGTATGGTCTCGGGGGAACCTGGCTTTGGTGATTCAGTAATCGAGGCGCCGGTTTCTCCGGAATCTGATTCAGCTGGAATAAAGGGTTTCACCAGTATCGAATCCGGCGGTTTTTCCCCAACTTCGGAGATTTGGGCTTGTTTCAGAGGCCAGGACTGTTTCTTGACTGCTTCCTGTGATGGAACGAGACATCCGGTCAACGCCAACACAAAGAATCCTGAGAGAAAAATGCAGAGTGTGGATGGAAAATCTTTTCCGCGGCGACTCTCCTTAGCACGCAACTTCCTGAATTTCCTGATCATGCTGTACCTTGATGTCCCATGGTTCGATTGCCGGAATGACCTATATTACTCATCCGGGGTAGCTTCTTCCATGGGTTCTCTGCCATGTTTTCTCACAAAGCTTTCATAAGCGGTCTTGTAAGCTATTTCAGGGGTGGAGGTGCAGCGTTTGGATGCAAGTTCATCTTCTAGAGCTGTCTTAGCTTTTAGCAGGCGCTCCGCGTCTCCATCCCTTGCTGCCTGATCTACCCACTCCAGAGCACGCAAGATTTCGGATCTGTTCATAATGCGGCCTCCTCAGTAGGATTCGCCACCTTCGGACCTCAGACTAGATCACTCATCGCCCGAAATCAAGTAATGGATCATAGGTGGCAGATGGATGATTTTTCAGAATGCTTGCCGGCCCGTCGTCGTCTGGTGGCACGGTCCAACCGATCGCAAGATTGCCTTTGAAACCGGCAAGATGCCCGTACCTGCCACGTCATCTTCTTTATTGTGTCAAAATTTCTGAAAACCGGTTCGAAAATTTTTCGAGGCCGCGTGATGCTATTCTTCTACCAAAACTGCCGCGGCGTGGTCCTTTATCAGTTTGTGCGTAGGATAAAGCGATGCAGTCAAACAAGCAATCCCTGTGAGGACAAAGGTTTTGACGAAGACCCATGGATCCGGAAAGATGTCTATGGACCAGCCGAAGGAACGGAAATTTATTGCATAGGTTATGATGTGGGTAAGAATAAGACCACAGACAACCGAAATAAGAAAAGACAAGAGGCCCATTATGAGGGCCTGATAGACGTTCATCCTTCCCATCTCGTGAGGTGTGAGCCCCAGGTAGCCGAGCACTTTCATCTCGCGAGACCTCTCCATCAGTATCGCGGTTAAGGCCATCGCCACGCCCAGCAACGCCACTAGGAGCGATACGCCTTTCAATGTAGCAGTAGGCGCGAAGGTTTTGTCGAATATTTGCAACGCGTCCTCTTTCATTTTGGTGTTGGAGATCATAGTTCGGTCTAGGCTGGGGAATTCAGCGACTAAGGATTTTCGAACCTCGGCCGCTGAGGCCCCGGGTTTGAGAAACAGTGCCACTGACTGCACGCGATCGTCTTTCCAGATGCCCTCGTACACGTGGCGGTCAATCTGTATGGTCCCCTGATCTGAAGAATAATCCCTTACCACGGAAACCACCGGAAATGAGCGCTTTCCTTCAGGCGTATCCAGTGCTACCTCATCCCCGACACCAAAACCGAAATGGTACCCGAGTGACTCGGAGATAAAGACCCCTCCGTTTTTCAAATCATGCCAAGGGGCTTTTCCACCGCTGAGGAAGCGGAACCGTGAATGCCGCTCAAGCACCGACCCGTCCACAACTCTGAGTTTCACCGGCTTGTCGTAAACATAGATTTCGTGTGTTGAATACCGCTCCACGTCCTGGACTCTAGGGTCATTATCCACTTTCTCCACAAGGGTACGTGGCAGGGGATGGTCCCACTTGGTAGTGGCAGGAGATATATAGATGTCTCCCTCCAATGACCCGTCCAGCCATGCGGCCACCGATTCTCGAAAACTGTGAATCATCATGTCCACGCCGATGGTCATGGAAAGAGCCACAGCGAGGGCGGCCACCGCTATGCTGGTGCGGCTCAATGAGGCACGGATTGTCCGGGCCGCAAGGAAAGCTTCCAAAGAACCGAACTTCCTTTTTAACCAGATTCCCAAATAATGAGTAAAAGGTGACAGGATCGAAGGTGTAAAAAAGGCAAAAGCCAGAGTCATCATGAATGCTGAGGCGAATCCCCAGAATATTGAAAATCGTGAGGCCCAGGCAGCCCCGAGAGCGACCGTAAAGCAGAAGATCCCGAAAAGAAGCAGGAAACCCTTCAGTTCGTGAGCCCGATCCTCGATGCTTCGGCGTTTAATCCCTAGAATCGGAGGCGTGAAGGCCACTTCAAGAGCAGGCAGTCCCGTACCCAACAGTGTGGCCATGAATCCCACGCCGAGTCCGGCCAAGATCACGGAAGTGTTCAGATGGACTGTTTCCGCGTTCACGTTAAAATAAAGTTCGCTTATAGTCGAGGCGACCTTCTCTATACTGAACCGGGCTACCAGAAGGCCGAAGATGATTCCGATCAGACTGCCCGCTGCTCCTAACAAAAGAGATTCGAAAAGAAAAGCTCCCACCAGATCTTTCCTATCCGCGCCGAGAGTTAACAACAAAGACATGTCCTCTCTACGAGAGAGAACGGAAAACATCGAGAAGTTGTAGATGAGGAAAATTCCTACTAGGACCGCCAACAAACTCATTGCAGCCAGGTTCAATTGAAGGGAATAAAGCATGGCTTTTAGAGTGGATTTTCTCGAACTCGGATCAGTTAATCTCAGTTCTGCCGGCAAGCTCCCGCTGAATTCCTCAACATCACCTTGTACGATGATGTCTATACGGTCGAGCCGCCCCGTTTTTCCAAAAAGCTCCTGCGCGGATGATATGTCCAGGACCGCAAGATTATCTCCCTGACCTACTTCGGTTGTCCCCGGGAGGTCCCCGAGTATCTTTACCTTCTTTTCAATCCCCGCGGTGAGGACGCTCAGAGTGTCCCCTGGCTTGAGATTGTGCCTGGCCATGAGCTTCGCGCTTACGTATGCTCCGGGAGGAACTCCCGCCACAAATTCTTCCAGCGACTCCTCATTGCCGTTGCGCGGCGTCCATTTTCTGAGTGCGCCATCGAGGAACGGATCTATTCCGACAAAGCGGATTGGCTCATCGGCGGCCTCAACCGCGTTGGCCATAACCTCGATTACCGGCGAAGCTGATTTGATTTGAGGATGTCTCCATATTCTAGAAAAAATCTTTTCGTCAATATGAGTGTGCCCGGAAATAATCGAGTGGGTGGCTCGACCTGACAACAGATCAACGTAAGACGAGAATGAGCCCAATGCGGAACTGTTTATGAGGTCCACCGCGACCACAATCCCAACGCCAAGCGCAATTCCCATGAGGCATAGCGATGATAACAGACTGTGACGTCTATAATAGCGGATGTTGAATTTGAGTAATGTTGGAAAAGTCATGAAACTACGAAGAACAAGAATCTTGGCATTGCCGAATATGAAATATTTTATGCAGCCTCTTCCAGCAACCTGCCTGATCGCAATCTGAAAGTCCGATCCGCCAACCACAGCGCTTCAGAGCTGTGAGTAACCATGATAAGGGTGGCATCATTGCTCTTACATACTTCGTAGATGAGTTCCAATATGGCATCACCGGTCTCTAGATCGAGGTTTCCGGTAGGTTCATCGGCCAGAATTAGGCGAGGCCCCTTTACCAGTGCCCTGGCTATGGCTAACCGTTGTTGTTCACCTCCCGAAAGCTGTTCAGGAAATTTGTTCCATTGTCCATCTAGCCCTACAGCATCAAGAACAGCTTTTGCGCGGCCCTCGTCGGAAATACCGAGCAAATCCAATGGCAGCATCAGATTCTCACCCACGGACAAGGTAGAAAAGAGATTAAACGCCTGAAAAATAAAACCTACCTCTTTCCTTCTATACAGGGCCAATTCACCCGGTGACAGCGTGGAAATCTCTCGGCCGTCAAAAAAAATGGCTCCGGACGTGGGTACATCGACGCCTCCCACGAGGTTCAGAAATGTAGTCTTGCCTGAACCGCTTTTGCCAAGGAGAATGATCCTCTCACCCTGAGAGATTTCCAGACTGACCGAGTTCAATGGACAGATTTCAGTCGCAAGTCCACTGTGGAACCGCTTGCTCACTTTTTCCAATCGTATTAATGAACTCACATTATCTATCCGTTCACCTGCTGGTGCTCTTCGCGGACGCCGGTTTGGCTGTGGCATCTTCGCCGTATATTCTTTTCAACCGATTCTGAAAGTACTCGCTGCGCTTTTTTCTGAATACCATGTAATCGTCCGGCTCCGGGAGTCGGTTATCGTTTAGTACGAGCCACAGGCGGGTAATCGTGACCTCTTCAAGCGTCCATCCCAGCCTCATGCAGATAAGCTCCCCTTCCGAGAGCTTCCCTATGTCCTCATCCAGGCCCTTGGCAGTTGAATCACAGTGCCTGAACACCGCATCTCGAAAAGCAGGATCGGGAATTAACTCCATCGGATGTTTGTGTTTCTTGTCGGCCAGCTCCTTGGCAGCCTCAACCACTCGCATAAAATCCCTTTTCATAAGAGGAATCCCGTATAAAGCGATCTTGTCGGCCACCGGTCGAAGACCGAGGATTTTTTTCTTTTCCCCGGCGGAGAAACTGATGGAATACGGGAGCGAATTAATATTCTTTTGCGCATCACGAAGCTTGTGCACTTGAGTGTCCAGAAAGAAAAGATTATTTACCGGGCCCCTTTCCGCTTGTTTAACAAAGAAAACCAGAGACGGATGGTCCTTCAACATAGATTTTGTGACATGTTCGTTGACTTCACGTAACTCGTATTTGAGGAATTCTTCAATGATGACCTTATTGCTTTCTTTGGAAATCTCCTTGGCTACTTCTTCATCCGAAAGTTGCTTGCCGCGAACAGAGCCCGGTGAAGCCGCGATCAACCCGCAAAGCAGCAGACTGGCGGCCAAGAAGGAGCTTCGAAACCTACATTTTTCCGACATTAAGCTTCACCCTTTCACCAAGTACATGGCATGAGCACGCGTCGAGAGGCCCTTAACGCGACCTGCGATGGAAGCCGATCCAGATTCTTGAGTCTTACTTTTATTATTTCCCGGCGATTCTTTCTTCGAGCCACGCGGTGAATCGTTCAGACCCCTCACCGGTTTTAGCGCTCACAGAAAAAATTTGGATGGCGGGATTCATTGCCTTAACCGTCTTACGCAACTCATCCACATCGAAGTCCGTGTAGGGCAACAAATCGATTTTATTTAATATCAGGGCATCGGATTCCGTGAACATCAGGGGATATTTCAAAGGCTTGTCATGACCCTCGGGGATAGACAAAATCATAACTTTGATGTCCTCTCCCAATCGGAATTCGGCAGGACAGACCAGGTTCCCTACATTTTCGATGATCAGCAACTGTTTGCCGTCAATGCCGAGGCTGTCAGTTGCGGAACGGATCATGTTTGCGTCAAGATGGCAGGCGCCTTTCGTATTGACCTGGAGCACGTCCACGCCTGTTTCGGCTATTTTCCGTGAATCCACGTCCGAAGCGATATCGCCTTCAATAACTCCCACCTTGTATTTATCGGCCAATGACTCGATGATCCTCAAGATAATTGATGTTTTTCCCGCGCCCGGTGAAGACATAAGGTTCATGACGAAAACACGCGATTGGCTGAATCGAGCTTTTAGATTCTCCGCGAGCACGTCGTTGGCGTTCAGGATATCTTCGTTGACGTTCAGCGTCTTTATGCCCATTATTTTCTCCTCTTCGAACCGCGATAACGATTTTTTACCCGTTGCGCTTTGCGGACAGCCACCACGGTATCTTGATGCCTCACGTGTTCAACGTAAGCGCAATCTTGCGGCAACCAATGAATGTACCGCACGAGTTCTTCGGTAAGACTTATGCAATCCGGTTCCACCTCATGGCGCCGCTCATAAACTTTGCACAGGTTGGTTTCCGTGTCCAGATGTACGCAGGGCTCGTCAGTGTAATGGACCACACCTCCGCCAAGATCGATTTTCTCATAGCAGCATTTACCGCACTTCGCGCAAATGTCCTCCCAGTCGTCCGCTTCCATAGTTCATACCGTGTCGGAAAAAAATTTGCCTTAAGTGTGCATTATATGCCAGAGTAGCGATATAGACAATTGGGCGAGCTACAAGTCTCCGAAAACATGTCGGCGGGCATAGGAAACTGGCTGCTTGTTTGGGGGTTGTCTCCGCTACGTGTTCATTCTAGGGATGGCGAAAACCTTCGCGCATCGAGTTTACTGTTTGTTTACAAAATATTGCGACACTGTTACATGAGTCCGCGCTAAAATTAGAAAACCAAAGCAGGCGCTTTTAGGGGACAAGTAGAGGAATGTTTGTGGTGCGCAGAATTCCCCTGGGCATTATTGAGTCCGCACTCAGCCTAATTTCGACGAAGCCGGTTTTTTCGAAAGAATTATTTTGATACAGGGAGTCGAAGCCATGAGAAGAATTCTCATCCTGGTTGCGGTGGCGTTTTTTGTCTCTTCCTACTGGGCTAATGCCGCGTCGAAAGTTGACCCGAAGTTGTATGGGGCGCCGGAGGGGCAGGTCTGCATTAAATGCCACGAGCTCAAGACCCCTGGTTTGTTCAAGCTGTGGAGATCCGGAAAAATGGGACAGGCAGGGGTAAACTGTTACGACTGTCACAAGGCTGAAAAAAAGACAGACGCTACGCCGGGTGATCCGGATGGTTACGATCACAGGGGCTTCTGGATCGCGACCCTGGTCAGTCCGAAAGACTGTTCGCGTTGCCATAAAGAACAGTTCGACCAGCAGCAGGTCTCCCACCACGCTAAGGCTGCAGATATTCTGAACTCGTCGGACAACTACCTCGGTACGGTGGTTGGCGGACCGGCGGCGGTCAATTCCGGGTGTCGCCAGTGTCATGGTTCCAACGTCAAGGTGCTTAAAGATGGAAAATTGGATCCCAGTACGTGGCCGAACACCGGAATCGGCCGCATAAATCCCGATGGAAGCAAAGGGAGCTGCTCCGCGTGTCATACCAGGCACCGTTTTTCCAAGGAACAGGCAAGACGCCCGGACGCGTGCGGAAAATGCCATCTCGGACCGGACCATCCTCAAATTGAGGTTTTCAACGAGAGCAAACACGGCATTCTCTATCAGGCATTCAGAGACAAAATGAATCTCGATAAGGGCGAATGGGTAGCAGGAATCGACTACCAGGACACAGCGACATGCTCTTCATGCCATATGGGCGCCACTCCAAATCAATCGGCTACACACGATGTCGGCGAGCGTATTTCCTGGACCCTCCGGCCTGTCGTCTCCAAAAAGCTGGAACACTGGAAAGATCGCCGAGAAAAGATGAAAGATGTGTGCCGCCAGTGCCACGGGGACTTCATGGTGGACGATTTCTATGATCAGTTCGACAGCTTCGTTGACCTGTATAACAACAAGTTCGCCATACCCGCTATGAATGTCCGCCAGAAGTTGATGGACATAGGGAAACTGACGAAGGCGGATTTCGACGACAAGCTGGACTGGATCTATTACGAACTCTGGCATCATGAGGGCCGCAGGGGTCGGCACGGGGCCGCCATGATGGGGCCGGATTATGCATGGTGGCACGGGATGTATGAGGTAGCAAAGAACTTTTACACACATTTTCTGCCTGAAGTTGAGAGACTCATGGGCGGAAAAGAGGCCGCTATGCCTATCCTCAACGAGTACGTCTTCAAGGACCCTCTACATCGCTGGTATAAGGAGGGGATGAGCAAAGAAGAGCTGCAGAAAATCGAGCAATTCTATCAACAAAGGTACGGCGGCAAAGAAGTCAAGTAAGACGTGGCTGAAGCCGTAACACAGCAGGGCGCCTTCATGAAAGGAACCATTGGAATCCTGAGACTCTTTTTCCCGGCTCTGGTCTTGAGTCTGATCGCAATGTTCTTCGCATGGGGGACCGGCTTGACCCGAGCCCAATCCCAGGAACAATTGGATACCACATCCGAAGAAGTTGGACGCCGGTCCGATCAGGAGTTTCCGGTCCCATTAACCCCCCTGCCCAAGACCATTACTCCCTGCCGTGCGTGTCATGGACCGGAGAAGGATTTCCCCGTTAATTTCAAAAGGCGGGAAGATCTCCTGGTCCACAAGGATATAAAGTTAAATCATGGGGGAGCAAGGGTATGGTGCCTGGACTGCCATGATCCTGAAAATCGGGACTATCTTCTCCCACTGAGCGACGGCAAATTGATCCCTTTTAACAAAACGTACCTTTTGTGCGGCAAGTGTCACGGCACCAAGTACAGAGACTGGAGGAATGGCGTTCACGGCAGGCGCACAGGACATTGGAACGGTGTAAAGAGTTATTATCTATGCATAAATTGCCACGATCCGCACTCGCCGCGCTTCAAAGCAATAGAACCTATGCCGCCACCTAGAAAACCTTGGGCACCCAAAGAAACGCGAGCGGCACATTGAAAGTTCGTTGCCATGCGTGAAAACAAATTCACTGAAACGCATTTCCGTCGTGAGAAACGACAGGATTCCGTGTCCTCGCGGGATGCCGGTAAATCGAAAGGTGACAAGTTCCTGCCCGACCGGCGGACATTCCTCGCGGGCGCAGCGAGTCTACTGGGAACGATCGCGGTCAATTCATGCACGTGGCAGGAGTTCTTTCAAAACAACTTCCGCCGGATGAGCAAAAAGGAAATCGAACACACTGTCCAGAGATTACAAGCCGAATACAAGAAGAAATACGGAAAGGAGTTTGTTGTCGGATCTGAGGCCCCCTTGGACGCCACACTCTTCGGGTACGGTCTGGACATACAGCGCTGCATTGGTTGCCGCAGATGCGTTTATGGTTGCGTCGAAGAAAATAATTTGTCCAGAGACCCACAGATCCAGTACATCAGGGTCCTAAGATTCAAAGACGGAAACATGGACCTGGAGCAGTCCACCATCTATTACGACCCGGAAGAGGTCCCTGAAAAGGGTTATTACTACATGCCGGTGCAGTGTCAGCACTGCGCGAATGCTCCATGCACCAAAGTATGCCCCGTGCAGGCAACCTGGACCGAGCCGGACGGAATAGTGGTCGTGGATTATAACTGGTGCATCGGCTGTCGCTACTGCATGGCCGCGTGCCCCTACATGGGTCGATGGTTCAATTTTACCGATCCGACAATTCCCAAGGATCAGGTAAACCCCAACACTCATTATCTGGGAAATCGTCCGAGAATGCGCAATGTGGTGGAAAAGTGCACTTTTTGCATTCAGAGGGTCCGAAATGGGGTATACCCAAAATGCGTCGAGGTCTGCCCCGTCGGAGCCCGCAAGTTCGGCAATCTCCTTGATCCTAACAGCGAAATCAGCATCATCATACGGACCAAGAGGGTCTTCCGTTTGAAGGAAGAGTTAAACACGCAGCCAAAATTCTATTATTTCTTCGCTACTTAATATTGAGGAGCGTTATGCCGAGATCCGGATTTATAGTCGAGACCGGCCGAAGACTGATCACCGGCGAGCCCATTTATTACTTCTGGATGACTTTGCTTGCGGTCCTGGCCATCATCGGGATAGCGTCCTATGTTAAACAGCTTCAGGTGGGCCTCATTGCCACCGGCATGCAGAATTACGTTTCTTGGGGGCTCTACATAGGTAATTTCACGTTCTTGGTGGGTGTGGCTGCGGCTGCCGTGCTTCTCATTATTCCCGCTTATGTTTACGACTTCGGGCCCATCAAGGAGATCGTAATCGTCGGCGAGGCTTTGGCTGTAAGTGCGCTTCTGATGTGTCTGATGTTCGTCACCGCTGACCTCGGACGACCCGACAGATTCTGGCACCTCATACCCGGCTTGGGAATCCTGAGTCTGCCCAGGTCGCTGCTGGCCTGGGACATTGTCGTCCTGAACGGGTATCTTCTTCTGAACCTGGCTATCCCGGGCTATCTTCTTTGGAAGGCTTATCATGACCGGCCGGTCAACATGAGGTTCATTCTGCCTTTCATCCTCTTGTCAATTCCGTGGGCGGTAAGTATTCACACAGTGACAGCCTTTATTTATAACGGCCTGGCCGCGCGACCCTTTTGGAATGCGTCGATCCTTGCGCCCCGATTTCTGGCTTCCGCATTCTGTTCCGGACCTGCCCTGGTGATCTTGCTCTACCAGTTAGTTAGGAATTACACGAAATTTCACGTGAAAGACGAGGCGCTGTTCAAAATTGCCGAGATGATAGCCATTGCAATGGCTATCAACTTGTTTCTTTTGGGGGCTGAATTCTTCAAAGAGCTTTATTCGGACACTCATCATCTGGCCCCACTACAATATTTGTACAAGGGGCTTCATGGCAAAGGGATGTTCGTCCCGTGGATTTGGACTGCACTGGCATTCAATGTGACGGCGTTCGTTATTTTCCTCATTCCCGCGACTCGTAAAAACTTCGCGACGCTGAACCTGGGATGCGTCCTCATAATAGTGGGCATTTGGATTGAAAAAGGAATGGGGTTGATAATTCCCGGTTTCATCCCTGCCCCTTTGGGAGAAGTCTGGGAATACGTTCCAACCACCGTAGAGATTTTGGTGAGCATGGGGATCTGGTCCATAGGACTACTCATACTGACGGTCATCCTCAAAATTATTCTTCCTATTGAAACAGGAGAGTTCCGAAAAGAGGGACCTGGTCAAGGCCAGGTTCACGCAGGATTAGGACCGTGAGAAGCGGTCCGGACAGGAGCATGGCTATGACCCCCATCCATCCCGGCAGAACTACGATTATCATCGGTACGGCCTTGCTCGCAATGGTCTTACCGACACTTTCACCGGCTGCCGACAGGGACTTGAACTCGCTGCTGGAAGCCCTGAAAAGCCCCGACCCGGTCATCGCGATGCAAGCGGCTGAGGAACTCAAAAAGAAAGATTTTCCGGCAAATTCCATTGTTCCGGGTCTGGCTCAAGCTCTCAAGCATTCCAACGAAGTCGTGCGTTTGACGGCAATCGAGATCCTATCGGACAAGGGTCCTCAAGCAGCTACTGCAGTTCCCGCACTTAGCGAGGCGCTCAAAGATAAGGACCCATCAATCCGTGAGGCAGCGGCCCTTGCTCTCTTCAGTATAGGAAAACCCGCAATGTCCGCTACTCCCGGACTCTTGAGTCTACTGGGAGACGACAGTAAGCGGGTGAGAGACGCCGCGGTACTGTCGCTGGCGGGCATGGAGAAAGAAGCCGTGCCGGGATTGCTACAAGCTCTTGGCAACAAAGATCCTAGGGTTAGTGCCGCGGCGGCGGAGGCCCTGGGAAAGATGGGGCAAATGGCCGTTCATGAACTCATTTCCGTGATAAAGAAAGGGGACTCATCGGCTTCGCGAGCGGCTGCCAAGGCCCTCACTCATATGGGGCAGCCGGCTGTGAGTCCTCTCATCGAACTCTTGCGCACAGGTGACGCAAAGACGGCGGATCTCGCTGAAGAGACCCTGGACAACATCGGATCTCCCGCGGTTCCCGAACTGGTGAAGGCGTTGAGAAACAAGCAACAGCCGAAGTGATCCAATTTCCTTAGCTTGAATCGTGAATCGAAACCTCTCGAAGAAGCTTTCCCTTTTCGGTTCAGCCCGTTCATCAAGGAGACCCGGTAGCGTCCGGCGTCCCTGCCGGACCGAACTTATTGATCTGTATACAAAAATGTGCCAGCACGGAGGCCGGCTCCTACTAATTTCCAAGGAGCGTCTTCGTAATCAGACATCAATTTTTGACACTTGCTTTAGGTAGCCCTGAGCGCATCCACGATCTTAAGACTGGCTGCTCTCCAGGCCGGCAGCAAACCTCCAAAGAATCCCATAGCAAGCGCAAATCCACCCGAATATAAGGCAGTGGCGAGAGTAAGCTCAAAGCCAAACGCTAACTCGGAAAACGTCTCCCAATTGAGGGTTGATATAGTCAGCAACTGGAGAAATGAGCTACCCAGGATTCCTGCGCTCCCTCCTATCAAGCCCAGAATAAGGGATTCGGTCAAGAACGCGACAAGAATGTTCCATTTCTTGAAGCCCAAGGCGCGAAGAGTACCTATTTCCCGGGTGCGATTGGCAACAGCGGTATACATTGTGACCATAGCCCCCAAAATGGCTCCTACACTGAAGAATATGGTCATGGCAAGTCCTAGTATTCGAATGAATTTCGACATCATCTCCGATTGTTCCTTGTAAAAGGCGGTTTCGCGCTTCACCTGAACTGTCAAACGTGGATCGCTCTCCAGACGTTTCTTCAGCGATTCGAATGCCTTTTGACCCGGCACTCTGAGTATTACCGCCGAGTAGTGCGGGCGGCGAAATGCGGACATTAGCTGATCTCCATCAGCCCATATTTCGGAATCGAATGCGCTGCCATTGCCGTCGAAGACGCCCACGATGTCCCATTCGGCAAGCGCGAAATTCAACGTGCCACCCAAGAAAACCCCGACAATCCTTTCTGCCGTGCTCTTCCCAACGACAATTTCCCGAGAACCAGGCCGAAATGGACGGCCGGCTATTAAGCGCACCTGTGGCCGCAGATTCGTTGAATGGGGACCAATTCCTCTTACTACCACATTGGTGGGTTTATCAGTTTCCTTCTTGGGGAGGGTTACCAGAACAAGAGATTCCTTAGCTGCAATGAATTCACCTCGCTCGTTTTGGTCGACTTCCGGTTGCACTTCGATGATATCGGCTGAACCGCGCTCGATGACGCTCGATACTTCAGTTTCTGCGGAGCCTCTCAAAACAATGGCATTGCCTGGAGAGCCCGTGTCCACAAGGGTCCGCTCCAATCCTTGCGCCAACATAAGCACTGCCGTAAAGACAAACGTAACTAGAGCCATGCCCCCCGCTGTAAGGATAGTGGTAAATTTTCTTATACCTAAGTTGCGCAGACTGTAACCAATTGGTATCGCCACTTATTTATTACTCGCTGCCCTTCAGCGCTTGCTCCAACGAGCATGGCCGGAGCACTACTCCGAACACCGTTGCGAAAGAGTTTGCCACAACCCGTCTCACTTTTGCGGGCGAGACCGGATCTCTGAGAAGTTCATTGAGGCTGACCATGCGAGTTCCCGGGGAGCCGCAACACACAGTGAAAACGGTCGTATCTACATTGAGGTCCACATTGAGGCTGAAGCCGTGCGAAGTAATGCGATTTTGGACCCTCACGCCGATTGACGCTATCTTGTCGGTAGCTTCCGTCCAGACCCCTACCTTGCCCGCTTGCCTGAAACCTCTCACCCCGAACTGTTGAAGCGCGACCAAGACAGTCTCTTCGAGTTTATACACATAATCCCTGACAGAGAGCTTTAGAGTCCTCAAATCTACCATCGGATATCCGACAAGTTGACCAGGACCGTGATAAGTGGCCTCGCCGCCTCGATTTACACGATGCAATGCCACTCCCCGCGCTGCCAAATCTGCTTCACTCATGGCCAAGCTGGAGAGCTTACCCCTAGTCCCCAAGGTGACCGTGGGGGGATGCTCAAGCAGCACCAGGACGTCCGGGCTGCGTCGCGAAAGTTTCCTGTCAACGATTGTGTTCTGAATCTCAAGGGAATGAAGATACTCGGTTGGCCCAAGTTCTAACAGCAGCATGATTTTGTGAGTTCCTGGCCGACAGGAAAAGACTGCGTCAAAGCTCACGAATAAAATGTGAAACGGAACAAAAGGTCCGGGGGTGAATAGGCATTGGCAAGCCCCCGGACCTCGGTCCAAAGATCAGGACAACCTTATATCTTTTCGACTATCATCGCAGCGCCCATGCCTCCACCAACGCACAGAGTGGCAAGCCCCTTTTTTGCATTATCCCGCTTGCGCATCTCGTGGAGAAGGGTTGTCAAAATGCGGGCGCCTGAAGCTCCAATCGGATGACCAAGCGCTATAGCGCCGCCATTCACATTTACCTTCTCCATATCAAATCCCAGTTCGGTTCCTACAGCGCAAAACTGGGACGCGAAAGCTTCATTGGCTTCCACGAGATCTATGTCCGAGACAGTCAGACCGGCCTTCGTCAGGGCCTTCTTGGTCGCGGGAATCGGCCCAAGCCCCATGACCTTAGGATCCACACCTGCCGCGGCGTATGAAAGGATCTTGAATGAAGGTTTCATTCCAAGTTCAAGTGCCTTTTCCGCGGACATAACCAGTATCGCGGCCGCGCTGTCATTTATTCCTGAAGCATTACCGGCAGTTACAGTGCCATCCTTTTTGAATGCGGGCCTAAGATTTGCCAGGGCCTCTTTGGTCGTGCTACGGGGATGCTCATCCGTATCAAAAACCTTGGGATCGCCTTTTCGCTGTGGAATCATTACCGGTACGATCTCATCTTTGAAGCGTCCCTCTTTAATGGCCCGGTTTGCGCGCTCCTGGCTGATCAGGCCCCAGTCATCCTGCTGCTGTCTTGAAATACTGCACTGTTCGGCCACGTTTTCAGCAGTGAGGCCCATATGGTACTTGTTGAAAATGTCCATCAGCCCATCGTGGATCATCAGGTCCACCATGGTGTCATCATTCATGCGGTTGCCCCATCTTGCCTTCGTCAAAGCATAAGGACTGGCCGACATGTTCTCCGTGCCTCCCGCGATCACCGTGTCGGCATCACCGGCTTTGATTATTTGTGCGGCGAGCGAGACAGCTCGAAGCCCCGAGGCACAGACCTTGTTTATGGTCATTGCCGGGACCTCTTTGGGGATGCCGGAGTGAATCAATATCTGACGAGCCACATTTTGTCCTAATCCTGCCTGCAACACGCAACCGAAGATTAGTTCCTCCACTTGGGCCGGATCTAATCCGGTTCTTCGCATCAACTCCTTGACTACAATAGTCCCGAGTTGAACTGCAGGAATCCCTGTCAGTGCCCCGCCGAAAGATCCCACGGGGGTGCGTACAGCATCTACGATTACCACTTCCTTCATAGAAAAACCTCCTCCAGCGATTGGTACACTTTAGCACGAAAAAGTTCAAATGTCCGCGGCCATAACCTTCCTGGAAAGAAGGTTCACCGGACAGTTTCTAAGAAGAACCCTGTAATCCGGTTACCATTCAGTTATGGACGGTCAGCGCAGTGGTCTGACTCGTCATTGCGAGGAGCCGAGTCCTGCGGGGTGGCAATCTCCGTCCTTGTAGGGGTGAACGGCGTCCCCCTCAGTCGGGCGTCCCGCGTTCTGCGCGGGACCATGCGCCCCTACGGGAGATTGCTTCGCTCGCAACGACAATCTTTCGCCGCCCGTAACTGAACGATTACGTAATCCGGATTTGTCCGCTTGTAGGCCATATGAAATCAATCAAAATATGCTGCTTCTACCTCCTGTATGTTTTCTGCCGCCTATGACAACCATCCAGCCATACGTCATTTTATCAGGTGTGCCGGGATCTCCAGACCGCGTTCTCTATAGTAACGAATAGCTCCCCGATGCAGAGGCACTGTCAATCCCGCCATTGCTTTCTCTATGGATATACTGCGACATGCCGGGTGCACTCTCGCCATATAATCAAGGTTTTCGTACAAGGTCTTCGTAAGTTCATAGACCACCTCACTGTTGAGAGTAGCCGTGACGGCAAGTGTGTTCATCTGCGCAATAGTGTTCACCGGCTTCTCTTGACCGGGATAGGTCCCCGGCGGTATCACGTAACGAGACACGTGCTCCCAACCGCCCGTTCGAAAGGTTTCGAATTGGCTGTCCGTAATATCCAGGAACCGCAAGGGAGGGCGGGCTTCTCCACAAAGCGCTGTAACCAACGAGACTGGGACCCCGCCAGTCAGGTCTATTGCCTGAACAGTCCCTTTCTTGAGGGCTTCCGCCGCAGCCAGATTGCTCATAGAGCGCAAGCGCACGGGCCGTCTAATAGTTTGCAGAGTCTTCAACAACGCCTGAGTCGTAAGTCTATTGCCGCTATCCGGCGGCCCTGTAACCAGAACCAGCCCCTGGAGGTCCTGCAATGTGGCCGACTCGACCTTATCCGCGACTATGAGCAGATGCGTTACATCCGGCCAAAGGGTGGTGATACTTCGGAGTTCCGGAACAGAACGGCCTTTGTACACACCCGAGCCGTAGAAGGCCATGGAACAGAGAAATTCCTCCGTAAGAATCAGATCGGCATCTGTAATACGGATCGCCTCAATGTTTTCGCGAGATCCGTCAGACTCCGCCGCGGATACCGCGATTCCCTCCTTCCGTAACTTCGTAGTCCACAGAGAGGCCAGTCCGAGGCCGACCTGATAATAGGTTCCACCGGGCATACCTGTGGCAATCAAGACCGAAATCCTTGCGCGGTCTCTGTACTGAGCTGATGCTTCCCCAATGCCTATCGTAGAACCGTAGCCCATGAGAAGGCTCACAATAAACAGGGTCATGCATCTTTTTGAGAAGTTGAAAACACAGACGCCTGAATGAATCATGCAATGTCAGCGCTCATTCCTCTATCAACTTCAGGGCGTTTCAAGTATAGAACTCAGTGAGTTACATAGCAAACGGAAATTTCCGGACTGTTGTCTCGAGGCAAACCATGGTTCTACAATCCCCTTACTCGATTCCGATAAAAAGCTGTAATAATCGGGCATTCCATTCTAATCCGGAGAGCAAGCCGGGTCTCAGGAAAAACCCTGGGTTTGTGCGCCACCTGACCCACCGCCGAGGGCCATGTCGGTGGGCTGTTTGGACTGCACTCATCTTTGCGATTTGCGCGATTTCCTGCGAGTGCGCGGTTTTTGCGGCGGAACAAAGAACTGGTTCGTCTACCAAGGCTGCACGGAAAAATGAGGTCCCGAAAGAGAAAGAAACCAGCCGCATGCAGGATAATATCGTGCGTCTAACGAACAAGCAGAGAGCGCGGGAAGGTCTCCAACCGCTGGATATCAGCGCGGCTTTAACCTTTCTTGCCCGAAACCAGACTCAAAATATGTGCGCTCATCGTATCCTGGCACATGAATCCGACCTTTTCCCGGAAGGTTGGAGGAAATTTTCAGAAAGGATGAAGACCGTGAGCGTTCGGTCAGGAGGGGAGAATATAGCGTATGGCACAATGACAGAAGATCCCGAAAAATGGGCTGACCTCATAGTAAAAGGATGGATGAAAAGCCCGGAACACAGAAAGAACGTACTTAATTCGAAATTTCGTTACCTGGGTGTGGCTGTCTTTGTGTGTTCCGGGAACCTGGCCTATGCGACTCAGGTCTTCTCCTCCGAACGAGGGAGTACTCGTGCCCGTTAATTCCAGCAGGACGCCGAGTCACCTGGTCGCGGCTGTTTTCAACTGTGAGGATGCAGTCAGTGCCCCACTGAACACTTTCCGATGAGTGTATGAGCCTATTAATTGCAGCGCCGCATCCTTCTCCCGCACTCCAACACTTTTGGAATTTAGAAGTCTGTCCTTGGACGATAGTTGTCCTACAATCCGATAATTGGAGGTTTTGGACATAGGGTACAGTGCTTTGCAGGTTGACTAACAAAGTAGCGCTTGAATAATATGACCGATGTGAGAGGTGTTCCCATGGGTCGAAATTTGGCCTGGATAGTTCTCTTCCTCGTGGTTTCCGTTTGGCTGTTGGGATGCACGAGCGCTCTTCCACAAAGAAAAGAAGCCATTCGGGAACCCAGGATTCAAGAAGAGGATGTGATAGATGACAGGGGCACGCGTTCAGAGCAAGGTGCACAGTCATCGGGCCCCGCGGTGACCGGGCCGCCTGCTCTGCCTGTAGAAGAGCCCCCTGCAGCCGTAGACTACGGAAAGAGACAGCCAAGGAGGATTCCTTGGAGAGATCGAAAAGATGCTGAATGAGCTGGGGAATGAGTTGCGCAGCGGGCCGGAAATTTTTCACTGCGGGTTTCGTGCCCAGATGTCCGGGGACAGAAGGTCGCGGGAGAATTAGCAGGGAACTAAAAGCCAAGAACACGATACAAAGTATAGAAATGTTGGAAATCCGTTGGCTCAAGAATGCAAATGGGAAGGCCACCCTTTGGAGGGCTTCCTTGTTGGGGCCTCCATACGCGCCGGGAAAACTGTTACCGGACCTTGGGATTCATTTATGTTTCACGCAGCGGCTCCCAACTTTGCCGTGCGCTGATCAGCAATTTTTTGCTGGGCCAGCCGTAACCCTTGGCAAGAAATCTTTATACAATGTCTGCAATCGTATTTAATCTGCAGTTTTTGCTGATCGCTGCGACAAATCTATTCCTCTTCCTCGTTGTAGCCACCTGGTGCTTTCTTCCGGTAGTCATCGTAGGGCTAGGGGGCGACAATGTGGACGTGGGTCTCGTGATGGGCTCAATCGGGATCACCTCGTTAGGCTCTCTTCCCGTGCTGGCCCCCCTGATTGAGAAGCATGGTCGCAAGATCTTTATTATCGGCGGCATATTGGTAATTGGGCTGACGAATGCCGGATTCCTGCTGTTTCACAGTTATTCTCCTCTCATGATTGTCGTCCGACTCATACAAGGGGTGGCCTTTTCGGCATGCTTCAACGGATGCGCCACAGCCATCGTGGACCTGCTTCGGCCGGAGGAAAGGGCTCAGGGCATTGGTCTGTTCGGCGTCTCCGGATCAATGGCCGTGGCCGTTGGCCCATTTTTGGGAGAGAAGGTGCTGCTGACCTGGGGTACTGAGGCCTATTTCTTGTTGCTTGTCGGATTCGGCCTGTTGGGTTTTATTACCGCTTTGACCGTAAAAGAGGCGAACCGGAGGAGTAGTCACGAGAGAATTAGGGGCTTTTTCCCTACGGCGTTACAAGACGGTCATCTTTCTATGATGGTTATGGCGGGAATTTTCGGCTCCGGGTTCGCGGCGATGAACACCTTCTTTCCCCTCTACGCAAAGAATCTCGGATTTCGTGCTGGGACATTTTTTGTGTGCTACGGGGTGTGTCTGCTCCTGGTGCGAATTATGCTGGGAAGTCTTGCAGATCGTATTGATCGAAGCAAA
Source organism: Desulfomonilaceae bacterium (assembly GCA_035506215.1). Classification (GTDB taxonomy): domain Bacteria; phylum Desulfobacterota; class Desulfomonilia; order Desulfomonilales; family Desulfomonilaceae; genus DATJPW01. Next base: position 33,459 of record DATJPW010000071.1, on the reverse strand, counting down.
CTTATCTTTTTTTGCCTTGTAGGCTTCGGCCTACTACTGATTTCTACTTCACAGATCGATTCATTGATCCAGTCGGTCTTCCTGGGCGCTCTCTTCGGCGTTGTCCAGGGACTCTCTTATCCTGCCATGATGGCCAAGATGGTTGACAGATCCAATGCTGAAAATCGTGCCATAGTCGTCGCACTTTTCACCGGTTCCTTTGGGGTTGGAATTAATTCATCAGTTGTGGCGTGGGGTCTAATCGCAAAGATTCAAGGTCTGTCATTCATGTTCATGTTGGGAGGAGTGCTGATGTTTGTCACCGCGGGGATCTGTGCCTGGCTGTTCGCCAATGGTATGCAGGTATCTCGCGCGCCTGTCCCCGTGGTCGAGCGTCCGCGAGATCCCACATCGGCCTGACTATTCCGTTCCAATCTCTAAATACCGTCTACATTGCCGCTCTCCGCAGAGACACTGCTCTCATTCAAGTTCGCCCCCTGAAGACGAACTGAGATTGGACCGAGAGCAGACAGTTCTGAAAAGTTTTGTCCTCATTCGGAGTGTGTGCGGGTGCGCTTCAATCGACGCCAATCACAATGAATAAGGTCAACTTCATGAACTTGAACCTCTCTGGCAGTGTTCTGGGCTGGAATCTAGGAGTCAGGAGTCGGCAGTCGGTACCAGGAAAATGGAGGGGTCTGCTGTTCTTCACGATGATAGCGAACATTCCCGCGCTGAACTGTGGCGCCGTGGGTCCCAATACCAGGATTGTCCACATTATAAAGAACATATAAACGCCATTGGCCTTGATCGACCGCCGGCGTGGAGAGAACTGGACTCTCGGGAAGGCATCGTGATCCAAAACAAAAGGCAGAAAAGGCCGGGGAAGTTTCCTCCCGGCCCCTTTCTGGTAGACAATTTTATCCGGCTACGTGGCGCGTGTTACCAGCCCCTGGGCGGTACATAGATGTTAACAGGGGTGCACGGCACAGCAGCTGTTACGTATGCAGGTTCCCCAAGATCCACCTTGCAACAGGTCTCGCTACCCAACTGCCCTGCGAAAAGCGGCGCCGCCACAAGAGCTAGTGCTCTATAGGGAAGGCTCAGGGCACCATGAATGGCTCCCGGGATTAGCGGGCACTCACAAGCGGGGGCGACAGGGCCTTTAAGGCATGCATCCTCTGGGGTCACCAAGCAGGGGGGGCCAGGGCAGAAAACGGTATTCGGAATACCAGGCACCGGCCACTGGCTGACCGTGTATCCCCAACATGTGCAAGCGCCAAATGCCAGCATCGCAAGGATTGTAAAAATTACGGTGGATTTCTTGACCATACCCTCATCCTCCTTTCATTAAAGACCTTCCAGTTTCAAACCGGAAATAATCGAATATACTCTTATACAGGGACGTTACTTTCGTATTTAGCTGAAATACAGCCGGTTGTCAAGCACTTTTTGGTTCCGCTTATCCCCAAACGCCGCAGAGTATCACCTTCGGACCTGGAAGCAGAAAGGGACCGGACTGACTCTGCCCGGTCCCTCTGTGTAGTCACGAATTCATGATTCGGCTGGGCGTATCAGTCCTTCGGTGCGGCTTACCACCATGCGCCGAAGACACCACCATACAAGGGGGAGCCGATAACCGTCGGAATACCTGCCAATGCACAGGCAACCGGACCGTAACAGGGACCGCACGGTCCGTCACCGCCGCCACCCCAGAGGCCATCGAGGCCGCAGCCATACACACCATCCCATCCGCCGAACAGCAAATCGAACGGGGTTGCTACAGCGGCAACGATTGAGCAGAAATCGAATCCTCTCTTCTCTTTGCACATGGCCGGGCCGCAGCCTACGCCGGGGGCCGGACAGGGGCCTTCGATTTTGACCGCCCAAGTCTTAACTATGGTTTTGGCCGGCATCGTGGGGCAATCAACGGGTAAGTACAAAGGCTTGCACTCAGATGGACCGCAACAACCATCCCACTGGCCCCAGAACGCAAATGACGTACCCGCGACCAGTGTCATTGCCAATATTCCGAGAACGACAGATGTTCTCTTGACCATACCCTCATCCTCCTTTCATCAATCCTTATTCAAAGGAAGCTTAATGCCAGATTTGGATTCTCTCCAAAAAAATATTACTCTGGATGCGTTTATGCTTTATTGCAGAAAAAATCCCCGTTGTCAACCCTTTTTTGATGCCAACCTGACGCTCGGCGGGGATAGCCCTGCATGGAATTTAGGTAACCATAGCTATGGGCCAAGTCCCTTGTCAAGGGAAAAATATGCTTCAACAGGCAGAACGCTGCAATATCACGTCATTGCCTCGTATCGGCGTCACCGATCCCGCTTCCCCCGCGAGATGAGGTCAAGAGATGTAACTCCTTGTTTCGGTTGATTTAATCAGCATCGACATTCATCGGCCTCGGGCGGCCTGCTCCAAACCATTATCGAATGATTTGTACTGAAGGGGATTGACTCCGCTGCTCAGGGCAGCTAAAAAATGGGGTTAAGAGAATTTTCGCAGAGGGAACACGCGGTTAAAGGTATTCCATCTAGCCAAGAGGACTTTGTGTGAAAATCTTGCAGAGCCTCATAAGTACGAGAAGATCAGGAAAGAAAGAGGAGCGACCTTTTATGAGTGACGGAGCGACCACAAGAGTTTTCGAGGGCGCGTCAAAATATGTGCTCGACGATGAACTTGCCAAGATCGTCAATGTTTCGATCAAGCTGGAAATGCCGCTGCTGCTCAAAGGCGAGCCCGGGACAGGCAAGACTATGCTGGCACACGCTATTGCCGAGAATTTGCAGATGCCCCTTATCATTCTTAACGTTAAATCCAGTATGAAGCTTATCGAGAGCTTATATCAGTATGACACTTTGACCCGACTAAATGACAGCCGATTCGGGGACTCCACAAGAGATGTAAGCAACATTGAAGAGTACATACGCATGGGTAAGATAGGCCAAGCCTTTGTTGCTAAAACCAAGACAGTCTTGCTGATAGACGAGATCGATAAGGCGGATACGGATTTTCAGGATGACATGCTGGACGTGTTGGATCAGATGCAGTTCGATATCATCGAGATAGATAAAACGATGACCGCCCTCCACCGACCCGTGATCATAATCACGTCCAATGCCAAAAAGGACCTTTCTGACCCGTTTCTCGGCAGATGCAATTTTCATCATATCGCCTTCCCTGAGCCCGATATGATGAGACAGATTCTGCGTGTGCATTACCCTGACTTGGACAGAGAGCTCCTTGACGTGTGTGTGAAAACCTTCTATAAGCTGCGAGAATTTCAGGGAATAGAAAAGAAGCCGGCTACAAGGGAGCTTATTAATTGGACTAGGGCCCTCATGCGAGATCCGGATTTCCGGCCGAGAGATCTGGTGGCGGGCAAAATCCCGTACCTCGGCGTCCTTTTCAAGAAGAGTCCCGATTATCAGCAAGCGGTACAGCAGAGCCGTCGTCTGCGCGCTTGATCATGCCCATGCAGAGATTGCGTTATGTTCGTTGATTTCTTTTACACACTCAAAGAATCAGGTGTTCCAATATCGCCAACCTCGTTTCTGCGGTTGCATAAAGCGTTGAAATTGGGCCTCGTCACGGGCCTTGATGATTTCTATATGGCCGCTCGGTCCATACTGGTAAAAAGCGAGCGCTACTTCGACATATACGACCGTGTCTTTGCCCATCTTTTTCATGGAGCGGAGCTGCCGGATTTTGCGGCCATTGACCTGGATGCAGCGGCCCAGGAATTGTTGCAGGAATGGCTGAGAGACCCTGGGGCTTTGGCTCAAGCCTTGGGGATATCCGAGGAGCAACTGCAGAAGTTGTCCCCGGAAGAGCTGCTGAAATACTTCATGGATCGGCTCAAGGAACAGACCGAGGCCCATCATGGGGGGAATCGGTGGATAGGTACGAGAGGGACCTCCCCGGTGGGCCATTCGGGGTTTCACCCCGGCGGTATGAGGGTCGGCGGCAGGTCAATGAGCAAGTCCGCGGTAAAGGTGGCCATGGAGAGGCGTTATAGGGATTATTCGATTGACGGGCCGTTAACGGAATCTCAGATTGGTGAAGCAATGAAGCGGCTGCGTAGGATGGTCCCGGTCGGGCCCAAGGACAACGTGAACGTGGAGGAGACGATAAGAGCCACGACCAAGAATGCCGGTGAAATCGAGATCGTTTTCGACAGGAGTCTCCGCGATCGATTGAAGGTAATTCTTATGATAGACAATGGGGGATGGTCGATGGACCCGTATGTGGACCTTGTCCAGACCCTTTTCAATTATGCGCGCTCGCAATTCAAGGACCTGAAGACTTATTTTTTCCACAACACAATTTACGATTTCGTCTGGGAAGATCCACCCAGGCGGTATAAGCCTCAACGTATTTCCGATTTTGGCGCATGGGACCCGGAAACGAGACTGGTCATTGTGGGCGATGCCAGTATGGCCCCCTACGAACTCATGGCCACCGACGGATCGATCTACATAAGCGAACGGAGCGGCCGCCCGAGCATTGATCAATTGAATTTTCTCACAGAGTTTTTTAGGCATGCGGTGTGGTTGAATCCGACTCCATTGCGTCTGTGGCCGATGACAAGGACTATAGGAATGATCAGCCATGTCTTTCCCATGTTCGAATTGACCTTGGATGGACTGGACCGGGCCGTGGTCTCCCTCATGCGCCGAAACTAGTACCCCCGCCGTGCGCTCAAACAATTGACTTGCGAGACTGCTTTCAGGCTGTTCCTGACCAGGAATTGAACATCGCTTCCCCAAACAAAGCTGTCTGTATCTTCCATCCGAAGGCGGCTTTTGTTTGACCGGCTTTCGCTGACTCGTGCCGGAAGAGAAGCCATCTCTTGATCTCACATAGGATTTGATATACTTACGCACCAACTGCCGTGAATCGACCCCAAACAAAGTTTCCGGTTCGTCGACGGCAACCGAAGAGGTCAAGGTAGGTAGTTGATTCTTAAGCCAAAAAGAATTTTGTGGGTCTTGAAGAAGGCCCTCCAATTACTGCTGATATTGGTCTGCAGCTATTTCCTGATTCTCACCATAGCGATAGTGTGGACCTTCGAGGTAAAGCTCCAACGTTGGCCTATTTTCATCTACGCTGCTCCGTTCACACTTCAAGTAGGTGACGATATCAATCGTATTCGCCTTTTTGAGAGATTGAGCAGGCAGGGCTACATTGCCAGTCCCGTGCCTGTACCCGAACCGGGAGAATGGGGCCGTTCAGGCTCAGGAATCACTATATTTCTTAAGGATTGTCCTTTTAAACTGGGGGAGATTGCCAGTGGTCCGATCAGTCTTACGTTGGACTGGGACCAAATCAAATCAATTCGCCTCATGCGATCGCTCGAGGAAGTGAATCGAATTGCCCTGGAACCGGAACTCGTCCAGGTAGTCCCTCCACCAGGCTATTTTCCCGAATTGTGTCGGTCCCTGCCCCTAAAACAAATCCCATCACTTCTGGTGGATGCTATAGTTCTTACCGAAGATCCGCGCTTTTTCTTACACAGCGGCATTGATCTTGTCTCGGTTCAACAAGCGCTGATGACCAATTTGAAGGCATGGCGTTACGTCCAGGGAGGCAGCACCATACCGCAACAACTGGTCAGAATGACGATGCTCAGTCCCGAAAAAACTCTGGGACGCAAAATAAATGAAGTTTTCCTCGCACTCACTGCGGGCATCCTCTACAGCAAAGAGAGAATACTTGAGGCGTATCTGAACCGAGTTTATTACGGCCAGTGGGGAACATTCCCCATCAAAGGGGTGCCCGAGGCTGCCAGACATCTTTTCGGAAAAGCGGTGACGGAACTGGACGCCGCGGAATGCGCATTGATGGCCGCAATGATCAGGGCCCCCAGCGTGATAAATCCGTACCTCCACCCTGAGAGGACACTCGCCAGACGTAATATGGTACTCGGGCTACTATTTAAGGCGGGTAAGATCTCCAGGGAGACCTATGATGAGGCAATCAACCGGCCGGTTGTCATGAAAAAACCCGGCCAGGTCCAGATGAAGACCGGGGCCTTCGTGAAGCTTGTGAAGGACCGTTTGCCTGAACAAATGCCGGGACCCGCGCCAAAGGAACCGCGACAAGACGTTCTTACCTCCCTCGACCCACTTATGCAGAATGATGCGGAGCGACTTTTGAAACCGCTCGGAGAGGCCGGATCTCAAGCTCACTTTATACTGGCTAATCCGCAATCCGGTAATATTATGGCATTCATAGCACCAGGTAGTGACAATAGGTGGTCCGGCGTCGGCGGCAATGCGGATAGCTTACTTCCGCTCATAATGGTACCGGCATTTGTACCGGAAGGTCCGGCGCAGGCCAAATATACGCTCACGTCTACACTTTTTATTTCCACAAAACCCGGCGGCCAGATGACCTTCAGGGAGGCGTATCGACACGACCGAGGGTTCCTTCTCCGGAATTTAGTGAACTCATTAGGAGTGGAGAAAGTCATTCCGGTATTACGAGAATTCGGGGCGCGTGCGCACCAGACGGCCCAGGGCAGCCTCGCAGTGGACGCCCTTGCGCCTGTTGATTTGGCACAAATTTACGCTCATATGGCTACTCTCGGGAATGCCGGCACCATCGGCCCAGGTATCCGCGTGATAGGCTGGTCACCAGCTAATGAGCAGTCACAGAAGAGACGTATTTCGGTAAGTCCGACGGCAATTTACATGGTAAATCACCTGATGAAGAGTGTGGAGGAGACGTCGGCCAAAGAGGGTAATCCGTCTAAGACCATTCAGCAACCTTCTTTTTTCACGGCGCGGGACGACCAGGGATTATGGGGCGTAGCCTATCAAAATGACACACTGCTTGTGCTCAGACTTCCCGGCAACCCACTTAGCGACTCCAAAATGCAGAAACTTATTGCGCGTCTCTTGCCAATCGCCGGGCAAGCCCCGGATTCAGCTATCGCAGTGCCGGAAGGCCTGGTCTTCAGAAAGATCTGCGTTGACTCGGGCTTGCTTGCCACGTCTATATGTCCTCGTGTAGTACAGGACCCCTTTTTTAAGGGAACTCAGCCCGTAGAATGGTGCCCTCACCGGCACGAACCCACTTCGGCCCGGTCAGGCGCCGGCAACAAAAAGCAACCGATGAATGGGGCCCGCAACGCCATTGAACCTGAAAACAGGGCTTCATCCCAGTAAGAGCTACATTTGACAGAGGAGAATATCATGGATGAGTTCGTAAGGGCTCACAATCGGATCATCTTTGAGACCACCATGAAATCTTTGAAAAATCATGGGTTTGAGGTCAAGTTTTTTTCGACGCGGGAAGACGCTGCCAAATTTGTCATGGACATGGCGGCCGATTGCGATTCAGTAGGAATCGCCGGAACGCGTACGGTAAGGGCACTCGGTCTCGTGCCGATGTTGGAAAAAGCTGGCAAGACCATATTTGATCACTGGCAAGTCAAAATCGGAACCCCCGAGGACCTCCAATGCCGCCGAAATCAGATGCGCGCAGATCTCTTTTTGGCATCGGTAAACGCGCTGACCATGACAGGAGAGATCGTGAATCGAGACGGATGCGGGAACAGGACAAATTCCATGACCTTCGGCCCCGGGAAAGTCGTCCTGATCGCCGGTAGAAACAAGATTGTTCCGGACTTGGACGCTGCCATAGCCAGGATCGAGGAGACGGCAGCGCCCATCAGAGCGGCTAGCCTGAATAGAAAAACCCCTTGCGTGAAATCCGGTTACTGCATGGACTGTGATTCGCCGGATCGAATATGCCGAATTACCAGCATCATACATCGTCAGCCCTTGTTTACAAAAATCACAGTTGTCATCCTTGATGAGGAACTGGGGTACTAGCAATGGAGATAACCGTCACTACTCCGAACAGAATAGATTTGGCCGGAGGCACGACGGATATTCATCCCTTGTACCTGCTGATGGAAGGTGGATGTACTGTAAATGTGGCGGTGAGCATCCACAGCCGTGTGTCCCTCAGAACTCTCGAAGGTCCCCACATCCGCATAAGTTCAGAGGACATGGCGTACTCCCTTGAGAAGGCGGATCCGAAGGACTTGCCTCTGGATGGACCGCTGGGCCTGATTGGTAGAGCGGTCAGGGCATTGCCGCCGGGGCGGGGGATCGAGATTGTGACGCATAATGAAGCCCCTGCAGGGTCCGGGCTCGGCGCCTCCAGCGCCCTCCTGGTGGCTGTCCTAGCTGCTCTGCTGCAACTGCAGGGTGCTCGTTACAGCCCGCGAAATATCATTCGGCTCGCTACAAATATCGAGACCGCTGCCATTATGGTTCCAACGGGAAAGCAAGATCATATCGCCGCGGTGTACGGGGGTATTTCTGCCATCGAGTTCGGCTATCAGGACTTTGAACGCAAAACTGTTCGCGACGAATCAAGAATCCTCGAACACTTGCAAGAAACACTTGTTCTAACGTACACCGGCGACGGACGTTTCTCAGGGATGAACAATTGGGAGGTAACTAAGCGCTTCATCGATAATGACGAAGAAATCCGAACAAAGCTTGTCCAGATCCGTGATGTTGCACGAAGCGTCTACTATGCGCTGGATGAAGATCGCTACGATGATTTGCCGGCCCTGATACAACAGGAATGGGAGATTCGTAGGACCTTGGCCCCTGGAATCAGCACTCCTCGAATCGAGGCCCTGACGGAAGCAGCCTGTTCAGCGGGCGCCCTGGCAAACAAAGTGTGCGGGGCCGGGGGAGGAGGTTGCATGATTACAGTTGTGCCCAGGGATAAGCGCGCCGCGGTTTCAGAGGCACTTGAGGCCGCTGGAGGCAAACTCATGCCGTTCAAGATTGATCGGCACGGGCTGGTTTTGAGTCAGCAGTAAGAAGGCGCAGATCAAGTTAAAGGCGACCGGAGGTTGACCTTCCGGAGTCTCCTGCCATAGCAAATGTCAAAGATAACGTCCGATTGGCCTGAGCAGATCACGTCATTCCGGCTTTCGCCGGGGTGACGGTTGTGAGACGTCATTGCTTTTGGCAATTGCCATAAATTTCAACCTTTTTTCAATTCTTCGCGCCTTATGGGCAAAGAGCGTATACGCTTGCCGGTGGCGACAAAAATGGCGTTTGTCACCGCCGCCGCGACGGGAGGCACACCCGGTTCCCCCACCCCACTGGGGGGCTCTTGACTCGGGATGATGTAGACTTCGACCTTGGGCATCTCCTTCAGGCTCAGCATTTGGTAGTCGTGGAAATTGCTCTGCTCCACACGGCCGTTTTTCAACGTGATCGCGCCGTAGAGCGCGGCAGTAAGCCCGAAGACTATTGCACCTTCCATCTGCGCCGCAATGGTGTCTGGATTTGTCACTCTGCCGCAGTCAACCGCGCACACCACCCTGTGGACATTCACGGCCCCGTCGGCAGTGACTGATACCTCTGCAACTTGGGCCACAAAGCTGTTGAATGAGGCATGGAGAGCTATGCCACGGGCTCGGTCTTCGGCAAGAGATTTTCCCCAGCCCGCCTTTTGCGCAACCAGTTCCAACACTCCTTTATGCCGAGGAGATTTTGCCAGCAACTTGCGACGGAACTCATATGGGTCTTTGCCGGCTGCGTGGGCCAACTCATCCATGAAACTCTCTACTACAAAACCCGTGTGCGAATGGCCGACCGAACGCCACCACTGCACCGGCACACCGATTTTCGGGCTGTGCAGATCAATGAGAATGTTGGGTATTTCGTACGGCATGTCCGCCGCGCCTTCCACCGACGTCGTATCGATGCCGTCTTGCATTAGAGCGCCTTCAAAGGGAGTGTCGATCAAGATGGACTGACCGACAATGGTTTGGTGCCAGGCAACCAAGTTTCCGTTGGCGTCCAACCCTCCGGCGATCCGATCGTACCACATGGGCCGGTACCACCATCCCTTCATGTCGTTCTCGCGCGTCCAGATTACCTTGACCGGCTGTTTTACCGCCTTGGCCACCTCCACGGCTTCAACCACGAAATCCGAGGCCGGATTTGCACGACGTCCGAATCCGCCACCCAAGAGCGTAGTATGAATCGTGACCTGTTCGGGTTTTAATCCCGCGACCCGAGCGGCACTTTTCTGGTCTTCAGATTGAAACTGGGTTCCAGTCCAGATCTCGCAGCTGTCGGCCCGCAGATCGACCACGCAGTTCAAGGGCTCCATCGGCGCGTGCGCCAGATACGGAACTTCGTACTCGGCGCTTACCAGTTTGGCTGGCTTCTGAATCGCTTGCTGGGGATCGCCGTCTTTTCTTGTGACGGTTCCCGGAGTTTTTGCCATGGCTGCGTACTGTTCCCGCATACTGTCAGTTGAAAGCTCTGCGTTGGGACCTTCGTCCCAGGTAATCTCGAGAGCATCCCGACCTTCACGCGCAGGCCAGAAGCCGGTCGCCACGACGGCAACGCCCGAAGGAATTTGGACTACTTCCTTTACGCCCGGGACAGCCTTGGCCCTGTCTGCCGTGAAGCTCGCGACTTTTGCGCCGAATACAGGCAGTCGAGCCACGACCGCAGTGACCATGCCAGGTATCGTTACGTCAATGCCGAAAATACCCGCTCCGTCGGTTTTTTCGGGAGCATCCAGACGTTTCATCGGCCGTCCAATGATCCTGAATTTTGAAAAGTCTTTCAGTTGGACGTTGTCTGGAATCGGCAATTTAGCAGCTTTTTCCGCGAGTTGGCCGTAGGTCGCTTTCTTGCCGCTTGCGTGAATTACGACCCCGTTTTCTGCTCGACAGCTTGCTTTATCCACCTTCCACAGGTCCGCCGCAGCCCAGATAAGCATTTCTCGGGCGCTGGCGCCGACTTTGCGCAATCGCGTCCATTCGCTGGAGACGCTTGTGCTTCCGCCGGTGCCTTGGATGATCTTCCAGTCCGCGTGATAGTACGGCTCAGCTACCGGAGCCGCTTCTATCCTGATCTTCGTCCAATCGCATTCAAGCTCTTCAGCCACGAGCATTGGCAGGGACGTGTAAACGCCTTGTCCCATTTCGGAATGGTTCACTCTGATCGTGATCACTTCATCGGCCCCAATCCGGATAAACGCGTTCAGTTCCGCAGCCTCACCTGACCCAGACGCGGCTTCGCTTTCAAATGTGCAGCGTCGTGAATACGCGGGGAGTGCCGCACCGGCGCCACCTGGCTGGAATCCCGGAGCCATCATCTCCGACGCCCGATGAATAGCCTTTCGTATTCGCTGATATGTCCCGCATCGACAAATGTTATGAGACATGCCCGCGTCGATATCTGCATCCGTGGGTTTCGGATTTCTTGCCAAGAGCGCCGCCGCGCTCATTATCTGGCCGGAATGACAGTAGCCACACTGTGGGACATCCTCCTCAATCCATGCCTTCTGCAACGGGTGATTCCCGTCCGTCGAAAGCCCTTCGATTGTAATGATTTTCTTGCCCACTGCGTCCGAAACGGGCGTGCTGCAGGACCGGACCGCTTTTCCATCCACGTGAACGGTGCAAGCTCCGCAGCGCGCAATACCACACCCGTACTTCGTGCCCGTTAGCCTTATGTCTTCCCTAATCACCCATAAGAGAGGTGTTTTCGGAGATACGGCAACCTTGTACTCTTTGTGATTCACATTCAGCGTTAGCGTCTCAACTCCATCTTGGCCGGTTTTCTCTTTCATAAGCGCTTCCTCCTTACTGTCCATGGGCAATTCCGCCCGGGAATGTGCACCCTGGCCCGGGACCTTCGGTCACGAGAGCGAGTAGTTCCACAACAGATGAAGATGCAAAGCTCGCCCACATCCGGACGAACTTGAAGTCGCATTTTGCCTCAAGCGATCCTGCCGAGACGTTTCGATCCGTCGTCGCCGGTGAATGCCCCCCTTCTTCGATTGAAAATAGGTTGGAAAGATCGTGTGGACTATACGGCCCCCCCATGCAGAACACGAACTGTGACTCATCAGAACCGTTTCCTATGATAGCAATGAGTGCCAGGATGAGCAACCTACTATTCAGTATGTTGCGTACAGGGCCGCTCATATTCATCCTGGCCGAAACAAAGCTGTGCTGCCGAGGGGGACGAACAAAAGGGCTCTCCCTAGTCCCCTTCTTGAAACCCCCCTGGATTCTAATCACTTTTAGTATTGCCTTGCAGAGGTATTCGTTTCGTGCTAAGCGGTTCCCTTGATGATTCCAACCCAGGGAGGTTTGGCAATGACGGGCAGAGTGGTGAAGAAAATTGCGGTTTTGATTATTACTGTTGCGTTTGGACTGGGGGCCGGTTTGGCTTTCGCTGCGGAGCAGTATTGTCTGGACAAGGACAAACTCGGCCGTTGCAGCGTCAGAGCATGCAAGGCTGCAACCAAAACTACTATTGCGGGGCCTTTTGCGACAAAGGCCGAGGCTCAGAAAGCCAAAGCGGAAAAGTGTCCGCCAAAAGCAAAGGCCAAGTAATTCAGCTTCAGCTAAGTTTCCGCCGCGAACATCGACTCAATCGTCGTTGGCGGCACGGCACGGATTCTCACGAGCGTCCCGGGGCTTCGCATGTGGTCTCCGGGGCTGCTCGCTCAGATATAGCCCAAGTCTTTCAGGCGCTGCTTCAGGACCTCTTCTTCTTCCGGGGAGTACCCCCGAATGCTGGAGGAATTAGGCGTGCAATGAATTTGCTCGCGCTCGTTGCCCCAATGACTTGGGGAAGTTGGGCTTCCAGCACCTGAATGTTCACCCAAACCGATTATTCTCCCTTCCAATCCTTCAGGAACCCGTAATCCGAACTCGCCAAGTATCGTGGGCGTGATGTCGAGACATGAGGCGTTGGCTGCACGTCTTCCGATTTTTTTGCCGTTCCGAAGATCAGCCATTCTTGTGCTGATGTAGATCCCTTGGGGATCATGGTTGGCATCATCCGGTCCTGTGTCGTTTCCGAACCGATGAACCTGGCCGCCGCCGACTGTGCCGATGGAACGGCGCGCGAGACCGTCGAAATAAACCAGAAGGTCCGGCGGAACGTTGTTGCAGCATCGGTAGATTTGTTCCGGTTTCAGCACCCGGTTGGCCATGGGCCGCCCGTTTTCGTCCGGAATTCCAGCCAGACGAGCGGCCAATTCATCACGAAAAGATTCGTAATCAGATTGCCTGACCGTCCCCGCAGGTTCTCGTCCCTGGACGTTGATGAATATTCGCGCGTAGTAGCCGCCATCACTCCAGGCTGTGGAACGTGACCAGTCAATCATTTCCTGGGTCAGCGGGGTTTCCGAATCCGGCTGAGCACTCAATGATAGATAGCCGTTGCGGATCAGCCATTCATTTACGCAAACGCCTCCCATTAGCGTGCGTGCGCCGTGATCCGACAGGACAATTACCGTAGTGTTGTCGTCAAGGAGTGCCAATAGAGATCCGACACAAGAATCGAGATATCCGTAAAAATCTTTGAGAAGGGTTTCATAACGGTTTCCCGGTTGATAAAGACGATGATCCGGACTGAAGTATTTCCAGAACGCGTGATGGATTCGATCCGGCGCCATTTCCACCATCATGAAGAAATCCCAGGGCCTGTGGAGCAAAAAATCAGAGGCCACCCGAAATCGCCGCGCAACCATAGTGTATATTTCACTGAGTAGGCGTTCCTTGTCGTTTGTCCTGAACTCCGTCACATCCGGTATGTAATCACCTCCGGCAATGCCGGATAGTTCAAGCGCAATTTCAGCAGGGTGAGTGTGGGCGGTGGAGCCCTGGGGAGTCAGAAATCCGCAAACCGTAATCCCATTGTGCGGCCTTGGTGGATAGGTTTGAGGAATACCCATCAGGATCGAGGATCGACCGGTCTGCTCTATGTAGTCCCATACGCGTGGAACTTGCAGATGCAGATCATTGACTGTACGCATCTCCCCATAATCGTAACTCATGCGATTTCGAAAGCCGTAAATTCCCAGCTCACCCGGATCTTTCCCGGTTGTGATCGTGGTCCACGCGGGAACCGTAATGGGAGGATCCGTAGAGCGCAAGGGCCCCCAGGTCCCGTGTTCCATTAATGCTCGGAGATTGGGCAAGTTCCCTGCAGCTTCCCCGAAGACGAGGGATGGAGGCACACCGTCTAGTCCTATAACCGCTACTCTTCTTCGACCTCCCCCCCCACCGACTATTTTTTTCGAGAAGTCTGTTGAGAGATCGGGAAAATGCTTTTCTAAAAAGGACAATAACAAATTCAAGGATTCTTCCGGCGTTTGTTGGCCGGTGGGAACCACCAGTTCAGCGGTCTCGGGCCGCTCAAAAGGAGATGAAATGCCTGTAAACTCAGGTATTTCACCTTTCCGTGCGCGAGAATAAAGGCCCTTGGGATCGCGGCGCTCGCAGATTTCTAAGGAGCAATCGAGAAAAATTTCCGCAAACCGTCCCGGCTCGAAAATTGCGCGAAGGGATTTCCTGATGCTTTCCAGTGGAGTGATAAATGCCGAAAGAACTGTGTATCCCAGGTCCGAAAGGATCTTTGCCACCTCGCCGGCTCGTCGGATATTCTCAACGCGATCCTGGGTCGAGAAACCCAAGTCACGATTCAGTCCCTGACGAAGGATATCGCCATCGAGCAGCACTATAGGGACCCCTCTGGATTCCAAAATGACCTTTAACATTGAGCTGAGGACCGACTTTCCGGAAGCTGAAAGGCCGGTAAACCAGATTGTTTTGCCTCTATGCACCATGACTCCTTTCCGAAACGAATTAATTAATTGAAAGAAAATTATAACACACGGGACAGATGAAATAGGCTGTCGACATTCCCTGACGCGAGAGTATTGCGCTTTCAGTCACTCGGAACTATAACACTAACTCACGGGGTGTAGCGCAGCCTGGTTAGCGCGCGTGCCTTGGGAGCACGAGGTCGCCGGTTCGAATCCGGCCACCCCGACCAGTATCTCGACAGTAAATCGGCCTTCGATACCCTTCTTTAGGAAGGTAGCGCAGGATACTCTGATCTGGACGAGCGCTCCGGTACTCCGAAACTCATTCCTGCTCCGGTTTCTTTGGGTGCGATGACACATGAATACTAGAATACGGCCCCGGGTTAGCTTTCTTGGGATTTTCCTAATTCTCATCCTTGTATGCGCCTTAGGCATTCCAGCCGCGGTCGCGCAATCCTCTAAACCCCTTAAGCTCACGATCCTCTATATGAACGATCCTCACGCGCACTACGAGCCATATCAAGAGGGTAGCACGAAGGAACTTATAGGCGGTTTCGCGAAGGCCCAAACAGTTTTCAAGGAAGTCCTCGCGGCTAATCGGGCCCAAGGCAGGGAAACGCTCATTTTCCTCGCGGGCGACCTGCTGATGGGGACTCCTTTTTCCACAGCATTCAAAGGCCGGCTTGGCGTCAAACTCATGAACAAGATGAACTTCACCTCAATGACAGTGGGCAATCATGAATTCGACTACGGGCAAGCGAATCTTTTGAAGACTCTTAAACCCATGATGAAGTTTCCGTTGCTCAGCGCGAACACGACTTCAGAGTCAGGGAAATTCCTGTTCCAGCGAAGCATGCAAAAGAAATTTCCAAAGTCTGAAACCAGGGCGGTAATCTTCGGATTAACAACCACGGACACGGCCATAACCACTCACCCCAAGAATGCGAAAGGGCTGGTATTCCATGACCCGATACAGACGACTCGTGAACTGCTAAAAAAAGTGAAAAAAGACGATCTTGTCATCGCCCTTACGCATCTGGGCGTGGATGAGGATAAGAAATTGGCTCAGGATTGCCCGAGAATAAACGTGATTATTGGTGGGCATTCTCATACTGCGCTTTTGGAGCCGCTTCGGGTAGGAGACACGATTATTTGTCAGGCGGGCGCTTATGCAAAATATGTGGGCAGGCTCGATATGGAAGTGAGCGAAGGACATGTCACGCAGTACAGCGGTCGCTTGATCCTGCTTGGGCCCGACGTGAAACCGGATGAAGAGATCGCGTCCATTATCGGCGAGCACAAGAAGCTCATGGATGATCGCCTCAATGAAGTGATCGGCAAGACGGAAATATTTCTGGATGGGACCCGGAGCAATATCAGATCGGGGCATGATACCAATTTGGGCAGACTCGTCGCTTACAACATGGCTGCGAGTTCCGGCTCTGATGTGGCCATGATAAATGGTGGGTCCATCAGAGCAAGTCTCAAGGAGGGTGCCATAACCTTGAACGACATCTATACCGTACTGCCCTTTTCAAATACTGTGGTCACGATGAACCTCACCGGAAAAGATCTTTTGGCCGCGCTGGCAAGAAGCGCCGACCTGGAGCCGGGCAGCGGCGGAAAACTCCAGACTTTTGGGATCGAGTATCGGATTGATCAAGGAGCCGTTAAAATCGACGACATCCGAGACAAAGGTTTTGATCCTGAAGCAACTTACTCAGTGGCTGTAAATGACTTTCTGGCCGCGGCCGGTGATGGTTATACGGTTTTTAAAGAAAGAGGGAAGAACGTCTATGATTCATCACTGCTGGTGAGTGATCTCTTGATCGGCTTTATCAAAGCCAAGAAAGTGATAAATCCGGAAACGCTTGCGAGCATGCAGTGAGCAGTTATCTGAAGTTTTTCGTCCTGGTTCCAACTTTACCTCAAGACCCCAAAAAGTTTCCCTTGATTGATATCGGAGTAGAATTCAATCCGGGGAATGCCGCTTTGTCTAATAATGGATTGAAGTGTTCCGATCCGAAGTTCGGGATATCAGGTACCGGTACCGTTATCGTCGTGTCTGGTAGTCTTTTCTGCATCACTACATGGCTGCCGCGACGTCGTACCTCGATGAACCCATGCCGAGCAAGATAGCGCAAACTTCCTTGCCCGAAAGCACCGCGGATTTACCCAACGCCGACCTCCACTTGGGTCACGTACACTTCTTGACTAAAGCGCTGTTTCACCTCGGCCTCCGACGCGACCTCGAAAAAGAGTTCAAGTGCCTCGCGAAGATTCTCACGGGCCTGCTGGATTGTGTCTCCTTGGCTTGCCATGTCCAGTTCCGGGCACAGCGCAACGTACCCTTCACCTTCCCTTTCTATAATTGCCGTAAGCTGTCTCCTCATGGTGTGCCTCCCACTTTGCTGAATGACGCGGTCCGGGACCGGCACTAAGGCCGGTCGCTACCGATAGCAGTGCCAATAGCTCATTTCTTATCCTTTTCAAATTCCTCCATTCGTTCTTTTATCGTTTTTTCAAACCCTCTGTCCGTTGGATGGTAGAAGCGCTTCCCTTTTATTTTGTCCGGGAGGTGTTCTTGTTCCACTCTCGCGTTGGGGTAATCGTGCGCGTATTTGTATCCCTTGCCGTATCCCAACTTCTTCATAAGACCTGTGGGCGCGTTGCGGATATGCATCGGCACAGGCAGATGCCCTGAGCGGGCAATCTCCTCTTTGACCGCTATGTACGAGGTCTCCAGAGAGTTGGACTTGGGCGATGTTGCCAGAAAAACCACAGCCTGAGCAAGGGCAAGAGCACATTCCGGAAGCCCTATGAACTGACATGCCTGGTAGGCCGCTGTAGCCTGCTCCAACGCACGAGGAGAAGCCAACCCCACATCTTCACTGGCGAAACGAATCAGGCGTCTGGCGATATACAGCGGATCTTCACCTCCCTCTATCATTCGGCCCATCCAATAAAGACCCGCGTCAGGATCGCTGTCTCGCAAGGATTTGTGCAGGGCGCTGATCAAATTGTAGTGCTCTTCACCACTTTTGTCATAGAGCAGGCTGCGTTTTTGGACCGCGTCTCTGATGATATCGCCGCTGATTTTCCCTTCATGGTGCTCGTGCGCCTCTACCGCGGCCACCTCAAGTATATTCAGGGCCGATCTGGCATCGCCGACCGCGAGCGAGACAATGAGATCTTCCGCCTCCTCTCCCAACTCGACCGGCAGCTTTCCCAGTCCGCGGTCCGGATCTTTGAGCGCGCGATTAATGATTTCTCGCACCGCATCCGGATGCAGTGCCTGGAGCACGAATACCCGCAGCCTGGAGAGCAACGCGGAATTTATCTCAAAGCTCGGGTTTTCAGTAGTAGCGCCAATAAGTATGATTGTGCCGTTTTCAACATGAGGAAGAAGATAGTCTTGCTGGGACTTGTTGAACCTATGGATCTCATCGAGGAATAGTATTGTTCGCGAGCCGGAGGTTTCAAGATCTTCGCGGGCGCGTGCAGCCACTTCTTTTATTTCCTTGACCCCGGCAGTCACAGCCGAGTACGGCACGAACCGGGACCGGGACCGTTCAGCGATAATTCTGGCAAGAGTGGTCTTTCCGGTACCTGGCGGTCCCCAAAGCAGCATTGAGAAACAGCGGTCGTCTTCGATAGCGCGGCGAAAGATTTTCCCGGGCCCGATCAATTCCTCCTGGCCCACGAATTCATCGAGGTCCCTCGGACGCATCCTGTCGGCAAGAGGTCGCTGCGAGCCGGCAATGGATGTATCTTGTAATGTATTCATGGACTTTAGGCTATTTCCCTGGATTTTAACAGCCATTCATGGTACTAAATCCAACAACTTCCATCAAGAATGAATGATTGAGGCTTGAATGCAGCGCGTCGGACTGGTCTTGAAGCGTTTTGAAGAACAGGCCGTCCTATTGGGCGACAGAATTAACCAATTTCTAAAGGAATCCGGCAAAGAAGTCCTCGTAGAACCTTCATGCAAAGAATTGGCCGATAAATGGCAAGCAAGAATGTCGGAAACCCTCACTGACGAGGTTGATCTTCTTGTCGTGCTCGGCGGTGACGGGACCATCCTAAGAGCTGCCTCCCTTCTAAACGCGAAGCCTATTCCAGTACTCGGGATTAATCTCGGTCGAGTGGGATTTATGGCAGAGGTTTCGCCGGATGAGGCCATCTCGGAGCTTAAGTCGGTTATGCAGGGAACAGCGAAGTTCGTCAAGAGAATGCTGCTGGAAGTCTCGTTACCCTATGGTAAGACGGCCAGAGTGTTGAATGATGTGGTAATTCACTGGGCAGGAATCGCTCGCCTCATTGATCTTGGGCTCAAAATGGGTGATGCCAAGGAACTGGAGCTGAGAGCCGACGGTCTCATAGTATCGACCCCTGTCGGGTCAAGCGCTTATTCCTTTGCCGCCAACGGTCCGCTGGTACATCCGGGAATCGAGGGGATAATATTGACTCCTATCTGCCCGTATGCCGGCCTCAAAAGGCCCTTGTTAATACCGCCGGACATGGATACGGAACTGATCCTGAGAAAGGGTGAAACGTTCTATCTTACCCTGGACGGGCACACGACAATTAACCTGGAGAGAGGGCAATCGGTGCACATTAAACGATCTCCCCTGCCCTTTATCATGGTGCAATCTCAGGCGAGGAACTATTTCGATGTGTTGAAAGAGAAGCTGGGACTACTGTAGTGGCATGAGAGGCGTGACATTGAAGGAAGTCCTTTTAACATCTTGCCGCGTTGTGACTTGAAATTTCAGCAAAGAGAACATATGCTTGTCTTTGAGGTGACTTGCGCCGAAATTCTATCCAAATCTCACTTCATTTAATCGGTATGTTAAAGTACTTACGCATTTCCAACTTGGCCATAATCGACAAAGTCGAAGTGGAATTCCGTGAAGGGCTCAACGTTCTCACAGGGGAAACGGGCGCGGGTAAGTCCATTCTGATCGGCGCGCTGGATTTACTCATGGGAACGAAAGCTTCTACCGATATTATTCGGACGGGAGAAGAAGAGGCATATGTGGAAGGCCTTTTCGAGGCTGACAAGGATTTTCGCTTTCCGTCTGATTCGGACATCCAGAGGTCGCCCGAAGGTGAAATCGTCCTGTCCCGTCGGATTTCCGCCTCCGGTCGATCCAGGTGCTCCATAAACGGGAACATGGCCACAATAGCTATGCTCCAGGCCGTTGGCGAGTCATTGGTAAGTATTTTTGGGCAGCACGAGCATCGCGCCCTCCTGGATCCGGAAGAGCACATCGAGATACTCGATCGGTTCGGCGGTTTAAGCGAACTCCGGGAAAGGACAGCGGGCGCCTTCGGAACGTGGAAAAAAACAGCGAAAGAGCTTGCTGCCGCGGAGGCGAAGCTCGAAGAGATTCAGCAACAAATGTTACGAAATAAGGCCGATATCGAAGAGCTTACAGAGGCAGGTCTGAAAAGCGGAGAAGAAGAAGAGCTTATACAGCAGAGAGAGGTCCTCAAAAAGGCCTCGCAGATTCGCGAGAGGGCTTATGAGGCTTATCAAGCGTTGTATTCCAGGTCCGGAAGCCTGATTGAGGAGTTGGCCGAAGTTGGCAAGGCAGTTGATTATCTTGCTGCTGCAAATCCAAAATTTTCAAAACTCCGAGAGAACTTCGAAGATGCCGCATATCGACTTGAAGATGCCGCTCTCGAACTCAGGGGCATATCTGAAACTTCCCACAGCGATCCTGCTCGACTGGAATGGATTGAGGATAGGCTGGCGCTGATCCGACGTCTAAAAAAGAAATATGGTAAGGATTTGCCGGGATTAGTGGCCCATCTTGAAACCTTGACCAACGAGGCGGGCGACGTGCTTGAACGCCGATCTAGCGTGAACCATCTCAGGTCTCTGGCTAATCAAAGTCATGACGACTATCTGGATTGCGCTCGTCGCCTTTCCGAAGCCAGGCGCGCGGCGGCGATGAAACTCGAAGCTGCCATGAAGGAAGAATTGAAAGAACTTGCCATGCCTCAGGCACAATTGACGGTCGATTTCCAGGAACTGGGAGACGAAAAAGGCAGTACGCACGGCCTTGAAAAAGTAGAATTTTTCCTCGCGTCCAATCCGGGAGAGGCCTTCAGGCCTTTGGCGCGTATAGCGTCGGGAGGCGAACTCTCCAGGATTATGCTGGCCCTCAAGGCGCTTCAAGTAGACGCTCAAGGCGCGGGTACGGTCATTTTTGACGAGGTGGATGCCGGTATAGGAGGACACACGGCCGTTGCAGTTGGGACAAGACTGGCCAGGGTCGCGCGGCGGCAGCAGGTCCTGTGCGTGACCCATTTGCATCAGATCGCGGCACTCGCGGATCATCATCTTTCAGTGCAGAAGCTTGTTCAGGACGGCCGCACTCACATTGAAGTCAGCTCTCTTGGTTCCGAGGCAAGGGTTGATGAGCTTACACGCATGCTTGGAGCTTCTCCGACCGCTGAATCCGCTAAAGAACACGTGCGGCGCTTGATGCATCGTCAACCCGCAGAGGTCTCCTGATGATCCGAAAGGCCATGCTTCAAGATGTTACGGCCATGCACCGGTTAATAGCCGAACAGGCTAAGGCGGGCCATCTCATACCCCGCGCCATAAGTGAACTTTATTCTCAAGTGCGGGATTTTACTGTCCGTATGGACGATGGATCAGAAGTCATTATTGCATGCGGTGCTTTGCACATCGTATGGGAAGACCTTGCGGAAATTCGATCGCTCGCGGTTCAGACGGATTACCAGGGGAGAGGCATAGGAAGCGAACTTATCCGGGCACTACTGGAAGAATCGCGTATGATGAAGATCAGACGAGTCTTCGTATTGACCGACAGAACAAGCCTTTTCGAGAGGCTCGGATTCTCTCAAATAGATAAGAGTCTGTTGCCGCACAAAATTTGGGCTGATTGCATTCGTTGCAACAAATTTCCGGAGTGCGACGAAGTGGCAATGGCCACCAATCCTTGATCGTGAACCGGACTTTGGGGAATTTATGTACCTATTTGGCATCCGTTTGAGCCGCATGTTTCGTTTCATGAGTAAACGGGCTTACCATAGGGCGTTTATCGGCCCGGTTGTGCTGGTTGCCATCTTGTTCTCGGCAGGGTGTGGCGCGATCAATGTCGGAAAGTGGAGGGGGATTGAGCGAGCAGGCCCTGACGAAGCTTACTATCTTCTGAAGGATGTCTTTACCACAGCGTCTTCCGCCTACAATCCCAGAGAGACTTTTGACCATAATTTGAACGATTCGGTTAATCTGATTTTCATTCCTAAGGACGAGAAACCCACTTATGTTGCGGAGAGCGTGTGGTACGATCCCACCGGCCAGGAATATCGTACGATAAGAACAACATATGACAAGTCCACTGAACAGAAGAAAGGAAATGAAAGAGGCAAATCCAGTACTCCTCGTATCCACTCTATGCCCACCAAGGAGCTTTATGAGCACAAGCCGGGGATATGGAAGGTGGCCCTTTACCTGGACAAACAACTCGCTCGCAGGTTGACCTTTTTCGTGAGATGATGAACTGGGAGATTGTGGTACGTCGTAATTGCTCACGAGCGCGGCGCTTGCATCGGATTACCGTAATTGATATCATACACTCCAATTGATGTGATAGTTCGGAGGCTTGGTGAAACTTACCGGAATCAGAATCAATATTTTAGCAGTTCCGTTGGTCTTGTTTATTGTATTAGCGGCGCGGCCCGTTTCAGGGGACAATATTTTTGCTCCTGAGTATCTTTGGGCTAAGAAAATCGCCGAGAAGACGGACCCGATTGACGTAGCCAATACGCACTTGGGCATCCCGTATCGCGACGACGGCACATTGGATGACAAGGGAAACTTCACCACCTTTGGGCATCCGGAAGAACTCTTTGAAACACCCGGCCTCAATTGCAGTGGCTTGGTGGTTTCCGTGTGCCGTTATCTCTTTAACAAGAATTGGACAATAGAAGAGGTGTCGCGGGACCGTCTCGGAAACAGCGGGGCGAACTCGCCCCTCGGAAAAGATTGGAATTTCGGGTGGAACCTGATCCTGAACCTGACGGAAGGCAGGCCGCGCAGGTTGGTGACCCCCGATAGAGGAAACTACCCACTGGAAAAACTGGATGGATTGAGTTTCAGGGGCTTTGACCTGGACGATCGTTCAGCTTGGCAGGCTGTGCTGGATCAAATGCAACCTGATCGCGTTTACCTGGGCAGCATAAGCAAACCTACCTCCAGACGCGGCTACAAAATATTACACTACCATGTGGTGCTTATTCTCCCTGAGAAGAAGGGTGGTGTCTGGCTTTATCATGCTACCCATAGGAGCCACGTACATCGAATCAACATTAATACCCCCCAGGGTTTGAATCGCTTCATGTCTCAATTTACAGGTCAGCGAGCCGAAACAAAGAAGATTCTCATTGTGGAATCAGCGCCGGTCCAAATAGACCCAACGATCCAGACCGCAACGGACGCCGGACCTAACGTTCCATCGGGGTCTCCGAAACTGTCGGGGGGCCTTCAACAGCTCATGAAGGCGGACGGAGCGCCGGAAGATTCACCAAGAGATTCCAAGATCGCATCCGATGACGATCGAGTGAGTGGGCGGCTCACCGCTGCGACTGAAACTCCTGCAACGCCTGATGCGGCCCCGCGCTCTGCGCCGGCCCCCAAGGAAAACGGACCTGACCTCGTAATAAATCACCTCGCCGGTAAGGTCTTCAGATCTTTCCCCGATCTGGTCACCAACATCCCTCGGTTTTCGAATGAAAGCAAAAGCGGGCTGAAGTTTGGGTTCCGAAATTTGGGCAATATACCGCGCGACATCGAGATCCAACTTAACGGCCCCGGTGTGGAAACTCGCTACAGGGGTGAAATCCGTGCCGACGGAGACAACATTGACGTGCTGTATCCGAGGGATTTCGGCAAAGCCGAAGCCGGTCCATTGAGGGCCGGCCAATACCGTGCCGACATAAGGGTGGGAGGGACGCCTTGGGTGGTTGACATATTTGAGGTCGCGACTCCCAGAGAGGCTATGCCAAAGGTCCTCAGAGTTACCGCGCCTTCTTCGGTCAAAGCGGGCACTACATTCACCGTCCGCGTTGACGTCGAGAATAAGGGAGCTGAGTCTGATTATGGTGGGATAACGGTTTCGGCGCCGGACACATCCGGATTAAAGATCGTATCAGCAAAACCGGGGAAGATATATGGAGCGGGGAGCACCGTGCTGGCTGTAACCACCGATAGGATTCGCACGAAAGTCCCGATGGCGGAACGTTGGATAGAGCTCTGGGGTGAAAACAAAGTATACGACATGAGTGTGCAGGTTCAGGCAGGCCGCCCCGGAACTTATCCGCTCTACGTGCGTTGCGCGCTGCGAGGCGTCAATGTGAAAAGCAGCGTGGTATTGATGGACCCAAGTTCATCGGAAACTGTGGATCAGCAGGGCTTTCCGGTGTATGTTCATAAAATCAGGGTGGATTAACTATAATAACTCAAGCTGCTGATTATAAGTGTGATTAGTTGATCCTTGACGGACTTTAAACAACTTACGAATCGCAGTTGGAGATTCAGATGACGATCAAGAAATGGACAGAATTTTACTCGGTTGCAGTGGTGTTAACGCTCTTGGTTTTGTGGACCACACCTGCTCCCGCAAAAGGCGTGGAAGAGCCTTGGTCTGAAATTGAGGCCCGCACCAAGTTTTTGCGAACCAAACATTACATAGAGATGGTCCGGGTTCATTCCGACGTATTCCGCAGTGCTTCTGCAAAAGGCGGCAAAGAAGTTCCCGGCCCTTTTCCCGTTCACGTCATATTACCCGACGATTACGAGCAGAATGTCGACAGGCGGTACGGAGTTGTGTATCTGCTGGGGGGCAAATCCGGCTGGGACAATGGCCCGGAACTGGGCGGAGCAACCTATTGGTCGGTATGGTGCAAGGTCCCGCTCACAATGGACAATCTAAAATCCGGTAATCTTACGCCGGAGAGTTTTCAACAGAACGTAAATAACGAAGAGCTTCAGACTTTCAACCGATGGCTCAGGGAAGATCCATATGAGGAAGTGATCGTCGTCTCTCTTTGGAACCCGGCGGGTGGCAATACAGCCCGGTATGAGCAATATCTTATTGACGAAGTGATCCCATTTATCGACGCACATTACAGGACGGTCCCTGATCGGCGCTTCCGCGCCATTGACGGGGCGTGTGCGGGGGCTGCACAGGCAATCATGATCTCGGCTCGACGGCCAGAGATCTTTGCCTATGCGGGAGGCCAGCAGACTGATCTGGGGAGCTATCCCATGACCGGTGACGTCTGGCGCTCTAATCTCGGGAAAATAATGAAAGCAGGGGGAATCGCATACAATATCAACACCAACGTGCGAGATGGGTGCAACTCTTACAGCAACGGCGGAAGACTCTATCAGTTGGTTTCCGATATGAGAGCAGCAGGCTTACCGGTGGAAGTGAATGTCTTTCAGAGCTGTGGTCATGGATACTGTGCGTACAGGTATCCTAACGGCCATCAGGCCCTGTATTGGTTTGGGAAGCAGTTCAAGAGAAACTCGCTGGCTCTCGGGATCAACAAAGATTTGCCGGGGCGCCGGGTCGCTTCCACCCCGTCCCAGACGGGCAAGCAGGATGGGCTTCAGGAGCAGGTCACCCCGACGGCCCAGCAGAGACAAAGTCCGCTTCCCGGCCTTTGGTAGACAAACCAGGCAAATAGGAGAATACCATCCCTTCGAGATAGTGCCTGCAAATAGGCCTTATGCAGACAATTCTTTGCCTAAGCGGTCGATATGTTGCGCAAAAGACCCTTAATATGTCCCAAAGAATTTGATTTGTTCCAGCGTCCGGGGCTTCGCGAGACGGGCAATCGGCCTTTGCTCTTGGCGCTGACACTGCTGTTTAGTTTAGCGTTGATAGGGTGTTCCCAGTCAGATAAACCATCCGCCGGTTCCGCAAACTCGCCGCCACACCTGGTGCCCGCTGCCGGTCCGAGCGAAACCTCGTTACCGAGAGAAACAACTCCGTCCTCCACAGTTGAAACCCAGCCACCAGCCCAGAAAAGGAACAAACCGGTTGTAAAATCTGAAGAAAAGGAGCCCAAAGGCGCTTCAGCACGAGCCCTGAACTCGCGGGCGTCCTTGACGGTTCGACTCCACGACAAGAATGCTTTGGAAGCCGAGACCGAGATGATCTCGGGGTTCAAGACCCCCGCAGAGTACTTAACGATTTCTTCCAAAAGATTTCCGGAAGCCGTGGTCGCGGTGATGCTTCCCTTGGAGTACGAGAGAGAATCAAAAAGAAAATACCCGCTGGTGATCGCCTTTGGTGGCGCCGCAGAATGCGCTCGCCCTTCGAAAAAAGGAGCCCTCGCATGGATACATTACTATAAGAGCGATGAAGCCGTGCTGGCCCTGGGACACAATCAGCTCACATCCGAAGATTTCAGAGGCCTCATCACGCCGGAACGCCTGGAAGATTTCAACGGCGGTTTAAAGCGACATCCTTACGGAGGGGTCATCCTGGCCTGCCCCGCTTCACCGCTTCTCTCCCTGAAAGCTCGTTTGGAATTTCCTGATTACGAAACATTTGTAATGGAAGAGTTGATCCCGGCGCTCAAGAGCCGCTACAGGGTTGCTCCTGGCAAGATAGGGGTGGACGGTGTATCCATGGGAGGCTCACGATCGATGTACTACGGGTTCAAGTATCCCGAGGTCTTTTCCAGCATTGGATCCGTGCAGGGTGCATTTGGACCTTATTTGGATATCCTGGGGGACCTGGCCTCAAAGAAAAAGGACCTACTCAGGCAGCGCTTCATCCAGCTTGTTACCAGCGACGGGGATACCATGGCCCCTTCCGTGGAGAGATTGCACCGCTTGCTTGTAAGTGAGGACATTGATCACGTTTATCTGAAGCTCACAGGGCCGCACGATTATATCTTTAATCAGGGGCCGGGGGCCCTTGCCCTACTGGTATTCCATAACCGAGTCCTGGGAACGGTCGCACGCGGACCAGTCAAATGAGCCTTTTCCGGGCACACACTTGGGTGCGCCCCTACCAAGCTCATTATCTGCCTTTGATCGCGAGTGCGAAATGATCTGCCTGGGGTGGCATTAACCTAAATGAATCTGGAAAAAGCTCATAATTGTATGGTTCGGGGGCTCCAGGAGCAAATATTCACCGCGGCGGTATTACTTGTGGCGCACACGAGGGAGGTCATTTTCTCAAGGGCCTACGGGACCCTGGGTGGTCGTGGGACCCCACAAGCAGAAGAAAAAACCCTCTTTGATCTAGCTTCACTGACAAAAATTTTGGCTACTACCCCGGCCTGGATGATCATGGCCTCACAGAGCCCGGAAATCTTGGATCAGCCAATATCCAAATGGTTTCCCTCAGTACCACAGGATAAACGGGGAATCACTCCTCGGCATTTGCTGGCTCACATCTCGGGATTGCCCGCGTGGCGACCGTATTACTTGTTTTACAAGTTTACGTCCGCGCAGAACTTGGCGACTGATAACATTCTGAATGAGCCGCTCGAATATCGGACGGGTGAAGACTCAATTTACTCCGATTTGGGTTTCATATTATTGAGCGTGATCGCAGAGATGCAGAGCAGCGAGACTCTTGACGCCTTTTGCTGTGAACGGATTTACGAACCGTTGGGGATCTCGCAAGACCTCAAGTTTAATCCGTCGAATGAGCAAAAGAGGATCGCATGGACGCGACCGGAGGAAATGCCGGGTCTGGTGAACGACCTGAATGCCAGATGCCTGGGAGGAGTGGCCGGTCACGCAGGGTTGTTCGGGACCGCGGAGGCGGTGGCTGTAGTAGCGGCTGAGATCTCCGCAAGCCTGCACAAGAGCACACGCCTGTTCGATCAAAAAGTGACTCAGACATTTTGCAGAAAGGTTGACGCGATACATGGTTGCTCGAGGGCACTCGGGTTTGACACTCCTTCAAAAGAGGCATCATCGTCCGGTCGCTTCTTTTCACCTCTCACCATAGGCCATACCGGCTTCACCGGGACTTCGCTCTGGATCGATATGGACCGACAACTAACAGTCGTGTTATTGACCAATCGCGTCTTTTTGGGAGAATCGGATTTCCGCATCAAGAGCTTCCGCCCTGTGGTACATGATGCGGTCATGGAGGAGATTCCTAAACCAGTCAAATAGCTGTAACAGTAATGATGGTATTCTTGTTGAGTTCTTTTGGAATACTACATTTGCGGTTGTCCCCGCGAACCCCGGATCATGGTCCGGGGTTCGCGGCAACCCAGATCATTCCGGATTTCCGGAATGATCAAATGCGTAATCGAAAATTATTCTCGAAAGTCGCTACAGAATCGTTGTGTGCTGACCGCTCTCCGAGCATTCGCTCATGCGGCGACTCCGGGATTTTCTTGCGATCAGCTCCAACACTAAGCGGTTTTGAAGAAATTGCCTAACCTTTGGGCGAGCATCAAATCGCCGGAGACCCTGAGCTTCCCGGAAAAGAAGGCCGCTTGCCCGGAAATCTTGCCGGTCATCATGTCAATGAAGTCATTGGTGGCCATGTTAAACGTTACGTTCGGGCTCGCGTGGGTGCCTTCCACAATCTGACATTTCTGGTCTTTGACGACCAGATAATACTGGGACGCCTGGTCACCTGTGATGTCAAACTGGAAAACCGCATCTATACCCGCGGCAGTATCCGGAATGAAATTTTCCGGCATAGAATCGACTATAGATTTCACTGTAACCGACATGACAACTCCTTTCTGTTTGTTTCAAAATCAAATTAAATGATAGTAACCGTGTTTAATGCGGAAATATTCTCCTCTCAGGGCCAGAGGACAAGAATGCGCTTCCCGACACTTGGGCACTCCCCGAGTCGGGCGCTTCGTAAAAGCTGCGATCACCGTAATGATCAACCGCTCAATAGACGCTCAGTGGGCTGAGCGCGTCCCCCTGATTCGTTGACTGCCGAATCACTATTACATGAAACATCGTATTGTATCAACAGGCTTTTCTATTCATGCACCGGGCAAATTCGATCAAAGCCTTGCAGTGCGGACGGTCGACCGTCATGCCCTGGGACCGAATAACGCGGTCCCTATTCTCACCATGGTCGCTCCTTCCAGCACGGCCGCCTCAAAATCGCCGGTCATGCCCATCGAGAGTTCCCTCATGTCGGATGTCAGCATACCTGACGCGATCAATTTGTCTCTCAATTCCCGCAGTCGGGCAAAATAAGGCCGAGCCCGCTCCGGGTCATCAAAAAAGGGGGGCATGGTCATTAGACCAATCAGTCTGACCGCATACATCTCGCGGATCGCACATACCAATTGTTCCACTGCATGCTCAGCTATCCCTGATTTTTGAGGTTCTTGCGCCAGATTTACTTGAATCATGACGTGCATCACACTCCCCAACGCTCCAGCTCGGCGGTCCAAGGCGGAAGCAAGTCTCACGTCGTCCACCGTTTCAACCACCTGAAAAAGCTCAACTGCTTTTCCGGCCTTGTTCCTTTGGAGATGGCCGATCATATGGGTTTCGACGTCGGCACTGTCTTGAAAAGAGGCTTCTTGCATTGCTTCTTGTAGGTAATTATGCCCTATGATCCTGATCCCGGCTTTTATCGCCCCTAAGATTTTTTCCCGTCCCTGCCCTTTGGCTGCCGCGACTATCCGGACCTCACCGGGGTCCCGACCTGCACGGATCGAGGCACTGCGGATCTTTTCGAGAATGCGGGCAAGGTTATCTGCAATCATGGGAACGATTTGAAAGCAAGAAATCGAAGATCCCCAACTCTCTGAGGTCCTGAGCAACTTCGCAGAGAGGTAGGCCCACTACGTTGGTGTAAGACCCCGAAATCCGATCCACGATTGCGGAGCCTATTCCTTGGATGGCGTACGCGCCCGCCTTATCCATGGGTTCTCCTGTATCAACGTATGCATCGATTTCGTCTGAGGACAGGTCTCGAAGATGTACACTGGAGCAGAAGTGACGTACCCGTTCCTGTTCAGGCCGACGAGCCATTACAAGCGCGTACGCGGTAAAGACTTGATGCGTGGCTCGGGCCAGCTTGGTGAGCATAGCCTTGGCTTCCAGTACGTTACGCGGTTTCCCAAGAAACTGCCGGTCCTTTACAACTATGGTGTCGGCTCCCAATACCCATAAATCAGGAAATTTTTGAGATACTTGTCGCGCCTTGGCCAGAGCAAGTCGCCGGACGTGTTCCGTAGGAGTCTCACCGTCAGCCGCAGCCTCCTCGACAGTTGAAGGCACCACATGAAAACGCAGTCCGATCATTCCCAAAAGTTCCCTTCGTCTTGGAGACGCCGAAGCAAGCACTAGGTGGATTGTTGAGGAATCAGATCGGACGGTCATCGTGCCCCAAAAAACAACAACGAGGCATTCTCGCCTCGTTATGATCCGCTCCGGTTATCCGCGCCGTATCTATTTCCGTCTTAATGCCGAACCCTGGATATTGGCGGGCGAATCCTCGGCGGTGGCTCTAGCCTCCGGGAAATCGTCGCTGAACATGTCGGCAAATCTCAGAATCCAGTCGATAACTGCATCGGTGCCCAGATCTTTACCGGCCTTTTCGGATTCGATCCACTTATGTCGCTCGATTTCGAGGGCTTGAAGCCTGAGATACTCTTTAACGTCCATTTTCGGATCAACCAACCCACGTTGTGGATGGGCTGGGCATCGTGTAAGATGATCGCAGCATAGTACTCCCTATGACTTCTGTCAAGTCCAATGTGGAGGCGGCAGGGATTGATAGTAAGGAGGGTTCCATGACCAACCCTTTGAGAGCTATAGGAGAGCTAGGGCAATCAGTCTGGGTTGACCATCTGAGTCGAGACTTTGTCAACTCCGGAAAGCTCAAAAAGATGATCGATGAGGATGGAATAACCGGCGTAACTTCAAATCCCACAATCTTTGAAAAGGCTATTGGAAGCGAAAGGCTGTATGACCACGAAATTCATATCCTCGTGGATAATGGTCTGGGCACTGAGGCTATCTACGAAGGTCTTGCGGTAAGCGACATTCGGGCTGTCGCCGACCTGTTGCGCCCCATCTATGACGCCACCGAGGGCTATGACGGCTATGTAAGCCTGGAGGTCTCGCCTTCACTTGCCTATGAAACCGCTGGAACAATAGCCAAAGTCAAGAATCTCTTTGAACTCGTGAGTCGAAAAAACGTTATGATCAAAGTCCCTTCCACCCATGAGGGGTTGGAAGCAGTGCGTGAGCTTATCGGTTCCGGCATAAATATTAACGTTACTCTGATATTTTCACTGGATCAGTATCGGGCTGCCGCTGAAGCATATATTGCTGGAATCGACAAATTCATTTCGTCAGGCGGCAATCCGGCACAAGTAGCTTCTGTGGCGTCTTTTTTCATAAGTCGAGTGGATACGATGGTCGATGAAATGCTCGATGAAATATCAGAGCCCGCGGCCAAATCCGAATCCAGAGCGCTGCTGGGCAAAGCCGGCATTGCTAATGCGAAGATAGCATACTCTCTTTACAAAGAGATATTTCACGGCGACCGCTTTGCAAGGCTGAGGCAAAACGGCGCCCGGCCGCAACGTGTCCTGTGGGCGAGCACAAGCACAAAAAATCCTAATTACCCGTCTACTTACTATGTAGACGCCTTAATTGGGCCGGAAACCGTTAACACCATCCCCCAGACTACTCTCGGGGCATATCGCCTTCACGGCATGCCTGCCGTAAGACTGGAAGACGATTTGGAAGAGGCTCAGGCCCTTTTTCCAAAGTTGGCCCAACTTGGAATCGACATACCATTCGTGATGGACAGGCTCCTGGAAAATGGAGTCAAGTCGTTTGCTGATTCCTTTGACAAGCTTATGGAAGAAATCGTCAAAAAGCGAACCCGGCTGCTCCGTGGCTGGGGACATAGATCAGCCTGTCTGGGAAACCTCCAAAAAAAGGTCGATGCAGCTCTGGTACAGTGCGATAGAGAAAAAATTGCCGACCGACTGTGGGCAGGTGACGTATCACTTTGGACGAATGATCCGGAAATAAGGAGCGCCGTAGGTCAGCGGCTGGGCTGGCTTCAGGTGGTAGAGATCATGGCGGGGGAGACGGAGCGTCTGAGAGAATTCGCCAGCGACATCAGATCGTCCGGTTTTAAACATGCCGTGCTGTTGGGCATGGGCGGCAGCAGTCTTGCCCCGGAGGTATTCAGCTCGTGTTTTGGCCCCGCCGATGGATATCTGGATCTAAAGATATTCGATACGACTATTCCAGCCTCGATCCTTGAAGTGGAAAGGAAAGTAGATCCGGAGCATACATTATTTATAGTCGCGAGCAAGTCCGGGGGAACTATTGAGGTTGTCTCGCTTTACAAGTATTTTCGGGCCAAAATGGAGGAGTTGTTTGGCAAGACAGCGGGCAGCCGTTTCATAGCAATCACCGACCCAGGAACAAGCCTAGGGAAATTGGCCTCAGAGCAGGGGTTCAGGAGGATCTTCCTGAATCCCGCGGACATAGGTGGACGATTCAGCGCCCTCTCATATTTTGGACTGGTTCCTGCCGCTCTCATGGGAATGGACCTGGATCGTATTTTGATGAGGGCTTCTCAGGCAGTGGAGGCATCGGGACCTGCTGTGCCTTCACTTGAGAATCCGGGGCTCTGGCTTGGCACGATTATGGCCGAAGCTGCGCTGGCCGGGCGTGATAAATTGACCCTCGTAATCTCTCCTAAGCTCGCCGCCTTCGGAAGTTGGCTGGAGCAACTTATAGCGGAAAGCACCGGAAAAGAAGGAAAAGGTATTCTCCCCATCGAAGGTGAACCGGTCGCAAGTGCCGAATCTTATGGTCAAGATCGAATATTCGTGTATCTGCGATTGGACAGCGAGGGGGTGTACGACCAACAGGTCTCCGCCCTTGAAAAGGCTGGACATCCTGTTGTTACCTCGCGCCTGCACGGCCCGTACGATTTGGGACGAGAGATGTTTCGATGGGAATTCGCCACGGCCGGTGCAGGGAACTTATTGAAAATAAACCCTTTTGACGAACCGAATGTTCAAGAGTCCAAGGACAATACCAAAAGGCTGCTCGATGGGTACATTCGGCAGAAGAAGCTGTCCGCTGGCGAACGGCTTGCAAGTGATGACCCGGAGTTATCCTCGAGTCTGAAGGAATTTTTGACTTCTTCGAAACCAGGTGACTATGTGGGCTTCAGCGTGTTCCTCCCACCGACCAAAGAAAATCGCGAAGCACTGGAGACTATAAGAACTCTAATTCGCGATAAATTCCGTATAGCGACAGTACTCGGATTTGGTCCCCGTTTCCTGCATTCAACCGGGCAAATACACAAGGGTGGACCCAATCGTGGTTTGTTCATGCAGATCACCTGTGAAGATTCGGTGGACTTGCCCATCCCAGGGGAACCCTATTCCTTTGGAGTACTGAAGTCAGCCCAGGCGCTGGGGGATTATGAGGCCCTGAAGAACAAAGGACGCAGAATAATCAGAATTCATCTTGCCTCCGAGTCCGATCTGAGCAACATATTGAAAGCAGTTGAGATTTTGTAGAGCATTTCTCTAAAGTTTTGAAGTAATCCGATGCATGTAATGGAAAGAATTCGGTAGGGGCCGGCGTCCCTGCCAGCCCGAAGTGTTCGATTTATATACGTAAAATGTGCCGGCACGGAGGCCGGCACCTACCAATTTCGAGGAATCGTTTTTCACAAGTCGTGATTACGTTCGAGAATCACTATAGTCGCTGCTTATGCGTTTTTGGACGCGATGGTTGGCAAAGAGGCTGCGGTATTACCGTTTGACCTTGGATAAGTCTAC
>DATJPW010000070.1:0-17724 GCA_035506215.1 Desulfomonilaceae bacterium | reverse complement strand
GTCAGGTTCCGGTAAGGAACTCTTAGCCGAGCCAGCAGTCCGCAAGGCTTATCTGGGCCTTTGAGCCCGACGACAGGGAGTCCAAGGTTCGTTCAGAGCTTGCCTACATGAGTAACGGACCCGTCCCGACCTAGGCCTACTATCCGGAGCCAGCGAGCAACTTCAAAATCATTCCTCCGATCTCGATGTCCCAAACTGTCGCTCAACAAAACCCCTTTTCAATTCCCATTTTAGCTGACAATGGATACATCCAACGCTTATCGTGAGGCGACCTGATCATTGAGTCATCGCACGGAATTCTTGAATTTTCACGGTCAATGTGCGGACTGTGGTTGATAGACGATGCCGGTGATCTTGTCTTTCGTAAAATCAAATAGGGTTTCCACATCGGCCCCATGCATGATCTTGATTTTGGACTCCTTAATAACTTTCCCGATAACCGATGCGTTTATTTTCCTTTCATGGAAGAGCCCTATTACTTGATCGGAGTGACGGGGTGGAACAGATAGAACGAAACCGAAGCTTTGAAAAGAAAAGAGCCAATCCGAAAAAGCTATTTCCGTGGGGGTCGGAATCAATTCCAGGTTAATCTCGGCGCCTTTCCCGGAATTTTCCATCATGATGGACACGGTGCCCATAATACCTGCATTGCTTACATCCTTTGCCGCATGGGCCCAACTATTTTCCGAGATCAAGGGCAGTGACTCCAGCCGGTTTATAAGTTCTTCGGGACTCTTACCTGAATTGGCGTCCCAACTGGTAACGGAACGGCATCCGACCTTACCAATCAGGTCGACGGCAAGAATGAGATCATCGCCTGCCTTAGCGCTGTAGCCGTGCAGGACCTTTTTTGCCCATCCCAGAATTGCGACTGACAGAGCAGGAGCTTGGGCAGAAGCGTCAGGGTGTAGATGGCCGCCGACCATTGGTACCCTTAATTTCTCACAGCCTTTTCGGATACCTTGAACGACCTTGCGACGATGGTCTTCATCTCCACTGGCAAGCACATTTACCATCGCTAAAGGGCGGCCGCCCATCGCATAGATATCATTTACCGTAACCATTACGGAAGCCTTGCCGGCCGCATAGGGCTCGTTGATAAGCAGGCTCGGCATTATTCCATCAGCCGCTAAGAGTAGGAAGCCGTTTTCCCATGGTATTGCTGCTGCATCATCACCGAAATTGGGCGGTGCAAGCCCAGGTTGTCCTTTCAAGACAAGCTCGTCAAAGACATCTTCAATTGGCTGCTTACGAATAAGGCCGCTATAATTACGTATCTTTTCAGCAATCAAAGATAGTGAGGTCTTATTTATCACATGTTTCCTTTCATGCGGCAGTAGAGTGTTCAAACCGTATCCAGGTCCGCTTCCATGAGCTGATGGGGTTTGCCATGATACATCTCAACTGGTCCCACAGCCTTCCAACCAAGGACTGAAAAGAAGTTCACGTTTTGCTCCTGAATATGGGCTGTGAACCGGGTGCAACCAAGCTTTTTGACGTAGCGCATGGCAGCTCGAACCAGCAAAGCGCCTGCTTGATTGTCCCTGCTGTCACTTCTGACTGCGAGTCTGCCTCCAACCCAGTGATTACAGGCGCTGTTTTCAGGAAAGACACGCACGGTGCCGATGATCTCATCTTCGCGTTCTACAATGATGTGGGTGCTCTTAGAATCGTTATCATCAACGTCGGAAGTCTCGAAGAGACCCTGTTCTTCAACGAAAACTTCTTTGCGGATTTGCAGGGCAGCCGCCAATTCGGTGCTGCTTCTGACCAGGCGACACATCAACCGGTTTCTTGCTTCAAGCTCATAAGCCTGCAAGGCTGAACATGCACCGCAACGCACGCAACCTGCCAAAGACTTTTCTGTAGAAAGCCCATTTTTGCTCAGAATCCGCACTACCGCCTCGTAAAGACGCTTCATGGTCTCATGATCCGGAGTCCCGTGGTCTTGCATCATCGAACCTGGTATAGGACGAAAGGGTACCACAAAAGGATAAACCCCCATCGCCGCAAGGAATTCGCTCCCTTTGATAATGGTCTCCTCATGCTCACCCAGACCCACAATTAGAAAACTACTGACCTGATTTGGGCCGTAAATATCTACCGCCTTGTTCCAAGCCTTTTCATACCCTGCAAGACCGATAGCCGCTTTTGCAGGCGCAAAACGGGCTAGGGCATCGAAATCGAAACTCTCGATGTGAATGCCCACCGTGTCTACTCCGGCGGTCTTTAGTTCGTGAAGCTTTTCTTCATTGGTCGGGGGGAGAAACTGTGCGTGGATGGGAAGATCGCAAACTTTTTTGATAGCCTTCGCACATTTGCCAAGGTAATCTATTTCTTTCCCCGCAGGATGAATTGCGCCCGTAGTCAAAACGACATGAGAAATCGAGTCGAGCTCTTTTGCTTTGCTAATTACCTCCGCCAGTTGAGCAGGGGTCTTTGTTCTGGTGGTCTGCACAGCGGACAGGGATAACTCAATGCCGCAAAATCGGCATCTCTTTTCGGAGTTCCAGTAGGCGCACGTTTGAAGAACGGTGGAAGCGATGCAGTTCTTTCCGTGTAACAATGCAATTTTTGAATAGGGTAATTTGTCGTCTGTGAGAAATTCGTAAAATTTGGGTCGTCTTACGATCGCCGCGGGTAGAAGGAACTTCCCATCCTTGACGAGCCAGGATTCCCCGTTAAGCTGACGCAAGGCATATGGAGATCTTGATACAAAATTGCTGCTGAAAGGCACGTGCGCCGGTATTCCCTCAATCAGCAGTGCTCCGCCCTCGGCCGGTCCAGCCCCGACCTTTCTGTTCGGCGAGTCTTCGGCAACCTTTAGACCGAGACTTTGAAGCTCAGTGATTGTATGGGCAAGCATCCGTTCATACCTCCGATACATGGGCAACACTTGAAGCGTAGGGATTTTATTGCCCACAAACGAGGGCCGTCCTCTCCTGCCTCAGAATTCCAATGATCTCTCGTCTGATGTCGTTGGCCACTTTGCTGGTTCGATCTCGCGGCCGTGGGCTGTTAAATTCGAACGCCCGTAGAACTCTCGCTGGCCTCTTGGACAGAACAACAATTCGGTCACTAAGAAATACCGCTTCATCAACATTGTGCGTCACAAATATAATGGTCAAGTTCCTTTTCAGCCAGAGATCCATGAGAAATTCCTGCATGTCATTGCGTGTCTGACTGTCCAAGGAGCCGAACGGCTCGTCCATGAGCACAACTTTAGGATTCATGATAAGACTGCGTGCTATAGCGACACGCTGTTGCATACCTCCAGATAACTGGCAGGGATATTGGTCTTCGAAGCCGTTCATCCCGAATGATCGTATATATTCTTCAGCCATCGACCTTCTCTCAAGCTTGCCTATTCCCATGATTTCGAGCCCCATCTCGATGTTTTGGCACATGGTTCTCCACGGGAACAGCGCATACTGCTGGAACACCAATGCTACCTCATGATTGGGTTTTAGGATCTTTTGCCCGTCTAGAAAAACCTCGCCGTCGAAGGATTTCTCCAAGCCGGAAATGATACGGAGCAAGGTGGTTTTTCCGCATCCACTGGGCCCGACAATAGAGATGAACTGTCCGTCTTCTATCTGGAGATCAATATGAGCAATGGCCGAAGTTTCCTTGCCCTGTTTTTCGTCGATGAATGTTTTCTTGATTCCAACTAGTTCAAGATGCACTATGTCAAGCCACCTCTATTCCCAGGGTTTGATACTGGATTCCCACCTCCGGAGTAACCAATCGATGGTGAAACCAATCATACCAATAATGCACATGCCGGCCAAGATCTCGTCCGGTCTTTGTATGTCCCGTGCAGTCATGATCATGAACCCTAATCCGTACCCTTCTTTCACGCCGGTGAATTCGGCGGCTACCAAGGTCATCCAGGCGACTCCCATCCCAATCCGCATACCGACAAAAATCGACGGTAACGAACCGGGTACGAGCACTTTAAAAAAAATGTCCTTTTGCGTCGCATTTAGCGTCTTTGCCGCATCGACTAAAATGGGATTGATAGAGAGAACACCGGACGCCGTGTTCAAGAGAACCGGGAAAAAGGCTCCCAAAAAAATAATGAACACCGCAGATCTGATTCCGATGCCCAGCCACACGATAGCGATTGGGATCCATGCCAGAGGGGGAATGGGACGCACGAGTTCGATGATCGGGCTGAATAGACGATAGAACTGGGGAAACCATCCCATCAGCAAACCTAAGGGAATGCCAAGGACACACGCTAACGAGAACCCCAAACCCACGCGATAAAGACTGTACAAGACATGATTATAGAGCAAATGTCCTGGCGGCATGCCAATGGTCAGGAGGGCCTGGAAGGCGTTGATGATCTCAATAGGCGATGGGAGGACGTAACTTGGAAAAAATCCAAGAGAACAAAGAAGTTGCCAAAGGCATATTAGGAGCAGAAGCGGCAGATAACGCCCCATTATACAACTCAATTCCGATTAGCTTTTTCAAGGTCTAATAGACGATTTTTTCCATGAACGACTGCAGATTATTCAACTTGATGTATCCAAATCCAGTCAGGAATTTGACATATTCTTTAAGACCTTCAATATTGACGTTTGAAACATACTCTACATTTCTCATCGCCCGGCTGATGGTTTGCTCATCCATACCCGTATACTTGATGGCAACCTGGATAGCTTGCTCAGGCTTAGCACGTATGAAATCAATCGATTTGTTGTGAGCCCGCATAATTCTTTCAACTTTTTCCGCATTTGCCTTTGAAAATGATCTGTCCACAACCAAGACGCAACAAGGATGATTCTTCCAAATCTCAGCGGACGAAGCAAGTATCTTGCCGACCCCCATACTTACCGACTGAGCCGGATAAGGCTCCCAGGCAATAAATGCGTCTATCTGATTCGTCCTCAGGGCGCCGATC
This sequence comes from Desulfomonilaceae bacterium, assembly GCA_035506215.1. Taxonomy (GTDB): domain Bacteria; phylum Desulfobacterota; class Desulfomonilia; order Desulfomonilales; family Desulfomonilaceae; genus DATJPW01. Next base: position 12,812 of record DATJPW010000070.1, on the reverse strand, counting down.
ATTTCCGGCGGTTTCATTACTATTACTTTGACCCCATCTGAAGCGGCGCTCGGCTGCGGGACAGCCTTACGTAGCAGGAGATCTTGCACGGTGGAAAAACCAGGGACTGCGATCTGGACTCCTTTTAGACCCGAAATGGTTGTTATCGAGGAATTCTTTCCGATGACAATCGCTGATCCTTCAGTGTTGACCTGAGCTAGAATCGCAACATTTGCTGTGCCATTGGCGACTGCCGTGACAGCGGGCGCTTCTCCGACATAGGCCATGTCGAGAGCGCCTGCGGAAAAGGCGCTCATTAGTTCGGGTCCCGACCGAAAAATACCTGCGATCTCAACCTTGATTCCCTGCTCATTGAAAAACCCTTTCTCCAATGCGACCCAAAGAGGAAGGTGGTGAATATCGTTCTGTAAGTAGGCCATTCGGATAGGATTGTCAGGCGGAATTTGCGAATAGGCCCTTTCGATCAAGATCAAACAAAACCAAAAAGCAAGAAGAAGCTGGACAACTCTTTTCACGGTATTCCTTCCCTTTTTAACCGGCTTCAACGTTAGACGATGCGGTGTAGCGCATTGCTCTCAGCTCGGCTCCTCATCATCAACGATGTTCGGGCCACAGAGAGTGACCTCATAGTAGCGGTTAGTGATAAGACCGGCAAATAAGACGGCGCCGGGACAGGGCACAACAAGCTTTTTCCTGAATGAGCCGCCTATGATGTTGTACCATTCCATGCAGGCCGAGCAGACATGAGATGTCTTACAGATCGAGTATGGGACGCGCTCGCCCTCTTCGAGGATGAAATAGACCGGCTCTATGAAGTTCGCATGATTCGCGCAGTGTGATACGAACAACTCCTCAAACTTTACACCTCTCAATCCCATCACATTAAGCCGCCGCTGCTTCTCCCCATCGTCAAGCGATGCAATCGCTTCCCACACCTCAGGCCGTGCCTTCTTGTAACTAATTCTTTCGATCAGCTTCGCTTGCTCTCCAGGGGTGGGTAGTAGCTCCGGTTTAAACACACTCTGACGTAAAATGACTTCGCAGCGTATGCCATATGCATCGAGATCAAAGGAGCTGACCAGCAGGATTTTTCCTAAGTAACGGGACGAATGGTACCATGAAAGTTGGCTTTTGCAGAGTTGGAAACTGCCCCACGTTTTCGGTAGAACATATCCCAGCTCCACACGCTTCGACAGAGGAGCACAAACAGCGTTCTTAGCTTCTTTTATGGGGCCCCCTGTGGCTGCGATTTCAGCTTTCAAAGCCTCAAAGACGGGCTCTTCAAGCCAGTAGACAAATTTCCGATAACTGTAAGTACTCTTCATCCTTACGCTGGAGTCCCTGGTGCCACTGCTTTCCCGAAAAGTTATTTATCATCTTTCAAAGCGCTTCTCACCAAATGCATCATATCAGTCATTACCAGGGGTGAGTTCAAAGCGCCAATGCCCACCTGAAGACCGGCGTAGCAAAAAGGACAGGCGCTAACCAGCTCTTCGGCCCCTGTCTGTTCGGCTTCCCTGATTCTTGCTTGGGCCATCTTGTTTTGCAAGTCCGGGAATCCTGCCTTGACACCACCTCCGGCACCGCAACAGCGAGAATATCGTCCATGTCTGGGCATTTCCACGAGTTCCAGGCCAGGAATCGCTTGAATGACCGCTCTGGGTTCATCAAGAATCCCTGATGCTCTGCCCAAATGGCAAGGGTCGTGGTAGGTAATTACTTTTTCAACTGGAACTTCGAATCTTAGCTTCTTTTGCTCGATCAGCCGATGCAGGAATTCAACGGTGTGCAATACTTCAAAATTCAGTCTTCCCACTTTGGGGTAATCCTCTTTGATCGTTTTGAAGCATCCTGAACATGAGGTTACCAAGGTTTCGATGGAAAGATCATTCAAAAGCTTGATGTTGTCTGAGGCAATCCGCTCGTACTCCGGATCGCCCATCCTTAAAAGAACGCTCCCACAACATTTCTCGTGCTCTCCCAAGCACCCGTAGTCAATTCCAAGGATCCTGAATACGTTGACGGTATCGATAGCAATCTGGCTAATGTTTAAGTCATAAACGGCCGTACAACCTAAAAACAGAAGAATTTTGCTCTTTGTTTTTTTTATTTCAGGCGGCAACTCGGCTATAAGTTCTTCCTTTCTAGCGCGCCGTGCCCATTTCACTCGTCCCTGACGAGGCTGCTGCCAGGGGTTATCGTAGGACTTTACACTCTTCGCTAGTGTCTTTTGCTGTTCCAAGGGACCGTAGCCTACTGAAACCATCAGTTCGCGCATGTTTTCCCAAAGATTGACCGTGTCAATGTTTGCGGGACAGACTACCTGGCATTGACCACAAGTCGAACATTCATACAAATTAAGAGCGAAACTCCGCACCTCGTCCTCGCTAATCTCCTGCCGGCGGAATATCTTTTGTAATAACCACCTTGCCGGGTCAGGCATCCTTTCGCTTTTGAGTATGACATTGAGAAAACTCTGCTGACTTCTGGCGATGCGGAGGAAATCCATTATCTTACGTCGGGGGAGAACATCTTGTCGAGCATCCTGGTCGTATACCGGGCACCAACTCAAACACTCCCCACAGCTGGTACATCCATCCAACTGGACCAAGCGTCTCATCTCCAGTCTGTCCAACGGGATCGTACGAGCCGGTAGAATTTGGTTCTCAGGAGTTTCTTCGGTGGGTGTTGTTTCTGCCATGCTATGTTTCTTTCTTTCCGTCTATGTCCTTTTGTAATTAAGCAGAAGGGTGACAGGGGTGGTGAAAATGTGTTTAAGTTTCCCAAAGGGCAAGTAAGCGATAAACAGGGCCCACAGCAGGGCGTGTACATACCAGTTGTAGCCGTAAATTGTCTGCCAGTCCAGGTTCACCGCGGAAAATAGCCTAGACAAGAAATAGCCTGCAAAGGCGGAAAAGGCAATCTGTTGTGGCATTTGCACTATAAGGAGTCTTATCCCCTCTAAGACAAAGCCCGAGAATGTGACAAGTCCAATGATCACAAGCGCAATGGTATCTTGCTCCTCTGTAACGATATAGTCGGGTTTGGTAATGTAGCGCCGGACCATTGCCCAGATAACACCGGCGAGAATAAAGACCCCCAGCAGATCATTGAGCATCGCGACAAAGGAGCTATCCTTATTTATTAACGTCAGTGTCCATTCACCTTCTGGAGAGAGTTTTTGAAGTAGAAGTGTGAAGAAGCTGAGCGAAAAGCGAGCCAAAAAAGAGTAATAAATCAGTGAATGGATGAACCAACGGCTCACCCCGTTGGCCAGGACCCTGCGCTGTAAGAGGATATCGAAAAAGACGGTTCTTACTATGGAGAAAGCTTCCTTTGAAAAGATCTTGCTCCAAACGACCTCTGAACCCAATTGAAGCTTTTTGTGAACCGAGGACGCCTCATCCTGCACCCGGCCCTTAAACCAAAAATTGAGAGTCGCAACCATACCAATCAGTGCTATGCAGACGGCTATCAAAAACACGGGGTTTCCCATTTTCAAGGGGGAGTAGTGACAAACGATGCAAACAAAACTCTTGGAAGGTAAAACCATTGCCGGAGCGCCGACAAGATTGTTGGGAGTGTGGCATTTTGTACAGAATTCCTGCTTAGTCACATCAGTCACTTTATGTTCCGCCAAAGTGATCGGAACGAGCTTCTCATTTGTGTGCGAGAGTTTCACCTCGTTCTTGGCAATGTCGAGCGTAACGAATGGTGAGTCCGTATGACAGGCTTCACATCGTAAACGCAAGTGTTCAGCATGCGTCCCCGGAGAACCATAATTTTCTCGATGGCAACTGATGCACTGTACACCGGATAACGAACGATGAGGCGACCGCGCCACATCGGTGTGGCATTGGACACATGCCACGAATTTGTGAGCGGACTTTTGAAAATACTCGGGTTTTACCTGGCGTGGGGCTTTGGCGGCGCGAAAGCCTTCGTAAGAAGTGGGGTCTTGGTGGCAATTGTAGCAGAATAGCTGGGATGAAAGAATTCCTTCACGCGAATTGACATTTCGGTCGCGGTGGCAGTTTAAGCACTCGGATGACTGCTCCTCGGCACGGGCAAAAGCGACTAAAGACAAGGTCAGGACAAAAAGCGCTATAGCGTACACTGCCACTGCTGAAGTTTGTGATCTTAGTTTCATGAGACTCTTGACTCGTTGGTCTCTTGCAAATCGTTTATTTCTCCCCGATAGCGGAACTCTGAGGAGAAGCGTTCAATGAGGCCCATTCGCCCGGATGGTCTTTCATCAAAGTTTCTTTTGTCGTTTTTCCGGTAAAGATAGTCCAGTCTCCCGGATAGACTCCCGGTCGCCAATGGGCATTGGTGAGGTGTATGAGAAATATATAGAGCACTGCCAGTACTGCTTCGTCGAAGTGAAGGACATGGGCGACGTTAACGAAGTAGCCGGGGAGGAGACGGGAGAAGAACTCAGGAAACCATAGGAATAAACCTGTGAGACCCATAGACTGCATGCCGATAAAAATCGCCCAGTAGTCCACTTTCTCCCAATAAGTGAAACGGTCAAACGCAGGAGGCGCATTCCGAAACGCGAGTATGTATCCGATATGGTCACGCAAACAAAGAAGATCTTGTTTACGAAAACAGACGGAATTCGGGCCCAGAAGGTTTCCACCTAAGATGAACTTGTAGTAAAACAGCCAGAAGACGTGTGTGACCACGCACAAATACAGTACAACAGCAAAGAATCTGTGCAGGTACCGCACGCTGTCGGCGCCTCCGAGGAACGAGGCAAATCCTCGAGCAGGCGCCACAGAACTGAACGCCATGGAAAATCCGGTTACCACGATCCCTATAAATCCAAATATTACGATAAGATGTAATGCTCTGTGAATAACACTAAAACGCCAGAAGATTTGCTGCCCCATAGTTTGGTCAGCCATATCATCTTCCTCTCAACTTGTTATGAAGCTCACGAAGTATCCACACAAAAGTCCGTAGAGCAAAGAATGCCAGGATGATGATGATCCCTATCTGAGAGATTCGCTTTACAGCCTCTATCACCGCCATGCCGGCCTGTTTTTTCGGATCTTTCTTTGAGATGTCTTCGGAACCGGTATGAATAATTACACCCGCGAAACCTATCGTGGCTTCTTTATGACATCTCATGCAAGCGGCTAAGGCTTTCTGTTCATCTTTCAGTGACTCGCAAGCGTGGGCTCCATGGCAATCCGTACAGCATGCCGAGGCTTTTTTTTCCAGAAAAACGCCCATTCGGCCATGGGAGTCTTTAAGGTAGCTCATCACTTGCGCCTTATGACATTTCCCACAGGTTTCTATCTGTCGTGCGCCTATCTCAATCCTGGAGAGTTTGGATGGGGCATAGTGAGATGAATGACAGTCGCCACATCTGGGAGCTAAGCGTTCGAGAGAGGCTTCTTTAATGCCTGACCGTTTGTCCTGTTCTTGTTTGATCAGAACCTTAGCGTGCTCTCCCATAAGATAACGCTGGTATGCTTCCGGATGACATGCTTCGCAACGCTTATAATCGTAAGACGCGACAGTGTCTTTCTTCATCGCATCAACATCTTTGCGGTTGGGATGAACATTGGGCTGTGATGTCAATTCCCCGTGACAGCGCTCGCACTTCAAAGATGCATGAGCTGATTTTGAAAACCGATTCATGTCTACGAACCAAGAGGAGGAGGTCGTCAAGTTTTCAGACCATGCCAGCTGGACATTTATGAGCAAAATTGGCCAGGTCAAAACCAACAACCATCTATGCGTAAGCAAGGTCAGCGCTTTTTCCGCCGCATTGCTCTTGCAAAGATTTGCTCGTAATCGGTACAACGTTAACCCCTATGACGGCCTTAAGAACGATGTCATGGGCGTGCAATAGCTCCAATTTGCAAGCTTTAATGGCCTGCTGCGACAGGAGTTCTCATTCAGAAAAAGAAAACGTCTTTTTCAGGATGTGAGAGCCCGTTGGCCGACTACACCCGGAAGAGTCAAAGTAGATCTGCAAAAAAAGCATTGTCAGCCTACGCAAAGAATCAAAGAGATCTTCCGCGAGATCCTGTGTATCCAAGCGATCATCTATTCTTGACTTCATTTCCCTCAAAATCTGCCGGACGTGAATGGCAAGGGCGGCCAACTGTTCGTCGGCGCCTTTGTGCAGGCTTACCCCACCGGAACGTTCCAATCGGTTGATCCGTTTCCATATCGCTTCGAGAAAAACCCTAATCTTTTCAGGTTCGTAAGTTTTGCAACCTATGGTCCACTTAACAGGTGCCGCCTCCAGTCCGACCGAGACAATTCGGGCATTGCTAATCTCGCGTTTAATGTCCAAAATTAGTTTTTTCTTGGCCGCACCCTCGATGATGATTTCACCGTCAGAGGATTTCCTATTAATTCTCTCTCTCTTCATGTCCCAGAATATGGCAGTAGCCACAAGGTGGTTGGCCACAGTGAAATGGGGGTGTTCGAAATGGGGGCCAAATAGGTATAAAGAGCCATCTCCCATATCGGTCCTGGCAGCGGCCACTTTACCCAAAAGGGTCTTTTCAGCCAAGGTCTCGTCAACCAAGAACAGGGTCTTTTCCGTGAAACCCTCATAGCAGGCCAGAACATCAGAAGCCCGACCAGTCACCATTGATGGGCCGCCGTACAGCGGAGCAAGGAAACTCTGCTTGCTCATGAAGGGCTTCCTTCCCGTCAGTCGAAGGCGAACGGCTTCTCGGACTGGATGGTACACGAAATCACACCCATAAACGGTAGACGCCTTGCTCGGCAATCGTTTGATTTCGGGCAGCGTTTTGGAGAGGTTTGCGATCTTTATGTCAACGAAATTGAACCTGTCTAAATGGAGCTTTGATGATTTGAGGGGAAGATAGGCACCTGCGCACGATCCAAGATAAAGCCCTCCGCCTTTGATGAATGACTCCAGTTGCCCGGCCCCCTCGCCCCCGAGTCCTTCTGCAATTCCAATCGTGTCTCCACCCGAGATGACAAAAACATCGAGGTCCAGCAGGGCTCCTTCTCTCACCATGTCCTCGGTTAGGAAGACTAGATCATGGAACAACATTCGGTCAAAAAGCTCTACAAACCACAGCCAGGAATGGGATGTTCCCGATCCCGCGTAGACGCCAATACGAGGAATACGTAAAGGGCGTGAATCGCACGGCAGTATACTTGCTTCGTCCTCCCCATAATGGAGATTGGCGCCCCTCGCGAGTTTTTGGTTTATGGACGCATACGAGTCGTAAAAATTCATGTTAGTGTTCTTAAACCCAACACCCGCCGTCTGGTAGGAACCACTCAGTTGAGCTGGTAGCCCACGCTGCGTGGCACGTTAGAGGCAAACATCCGCAATAGCTTTGTCCAGTGTTTCCTGGGACAGGGTAAGTCCTGTACCTTTATTGAACATTTCTATCAGCAATTCCTCCGAAATTTCCGGAGCCATGTTTGCAAAAATCGGGTGAATACCGAAAAGGTACGCCACCGCTTGTCTTCTTACCCACCAATCGCCATAGGCGCTGTCGTCTGAGAGGCCGAAGTCAGAAAAAAGTGGTCTCCCAGGGGTCCACGAACTGAACTTTTTGGCTTTAGGATCTGAAACAGGCCCTTTCAGATCGGCAAACGACTTTTCGATCTGTTCAAGGTCCTTTTGACCGGATTTGGCGGTCACTTCGGCAACTGCGGTCGGATCAATACCATACTTCGCACAGGCTTTTAGAACACGTCCGGCGCTTTCCGCCGACAGTCCAGCTTTCTTTAGTGCCAACAAGGCCCCGATATCATTGATGAGAAACCCGGGTTCTTGCTCACTCGGTTCTGTGAGGGTCTTTGGATTTTCGTCCAAATATATGAACGTGTTGGTTGGATAAGGGGTATTGTAGCACGCACTGTGGCGATGCACGAAGGGAGCAATCCATTCTTTGACGTCTTTCTCGCCCATTGCTGTCAGAATGTCTTCAACTCCATTCTTGCCTGCAAAGGCGCCATGCTTGATCGTCTCCAACACATTGAAGCATTGATCGACAAAATCTTCCGGATCGGCAATTTCCAGCAACCCCATTCCACGGAGGGCCACAGATTTGAGGTTTTTCTGTCCAAATACTTTGCCAAAGCCCCAGCAATCTCCACTTGCCCAGTAATTGACACAAATCTGAGCCAGGTCTGATCCCAATTCGCCGGCGGGGCCAATGACCAGAGTTTGGATAAGATCGTCGCCCATACTTTTTCGTATAGAATCAGTAGTGCTCCAGACATCGGCCCCCCAAAATTCGGAAGCGTCCTGGATATCTGCGACACCGTCATGGAGCCAGAGGAAGACAGGCTTCTCAGATTTTCCCATGATTACGACATAATCGAAGCCGGTGTACTTTAGTTCCATGCCGGCTTTCAAGGTGAACGGGGAGTGCGTCAAGCCCCCGGTTCTGGGGCTCTTGGCGGAAATGACCCCTAGGGCCGAAGCGGGAAACAGTGTGCCTGTCAGCAAGCCGGCCCCCAGAACAATAGGGTCACTGTCCTTGTGCGCCTCATAGAGCCAAGTTGTAATACCCACACCACCAATTTTTTGACCCACGAGCTCGTCATCAAGCTCATCTTCAGATATTTGGCCGGTTTCCAGGTCCACGATCAAAATCTTATTTGATGATAAATAGTCCATTTCTATTCTCCTCACTCTACCAGCGAGATCGCACTGACCGGACAAATTTTCACGCACATTGGGCCGTACTTCATGCCGCTACACAGGTCGCAGGGTTCACGAAGGAGCATGGGTTTTGCAGATGCGTCCCCTTCCTTTTTTTGTCCTGAATCACTCGATTCCTCCGTCACACCGATTCGTCTTATCTCAAGCCCTTCAGGCCGCGCTATATTTAGGCTCTCTTCCTCCTTTACCACTACTCCAAAGTAGTCCTTCTTCTCTCGAGTCCGGTACATGACGATGCACGACGAAAGCAGAGCGAAGGCATCATCCCTGTGATAGCCGCACGCCATCTCGCAAGCCATACACCCAATACACTTGAGCGCGTCCACATCAATCCTCATCGGGATTCTCCTTTCCCCCTTAGACAACAGCCACTTTCGCCGCCTCGATGTGCCCAATCTTCTCTAATTGGACCCGCTGAAGTTTGTGGGGGCTCAAGCTTCCCACGCGGCTGAAGTCATATGGCAATCAGTTTTACAAGCTCTTCAACGGTTTATTCTGCTAAGTAAGCCACCCTACGTTGAGTGAGTCACCCTGTCCGGGAAAAGTGTCATAAAGGTATAATATCATGATATTTGATGTTGACTGCGAGCCAATTTATACTGAGGTGGACCCGTCTGTCAAGACAAAAAGTGGCTTTTCAAGGTGGAAAAGCACGCCTGGGTACCTGGCGAATAGGGTTGGGTTCTCCCCCTGCTGTACGGGTGTAGGGCTGGTATGGAGTCTTGTACACGACAGCCCGATGGAGACGCTCCTGGTTGCAGAAGCCAAAGCAGACTGCGGGCCTGATGGCCTCCGAGGCGACTCGTGCCTTGAGACTCTCGTCATATCTCTTTCGCATAAGACTCAATCAAAGCCTTGTGATTCACCGCCGATTTCCACGTCACCAAGGTCGCTTTTCCAGTTTAACTCACCGGACCCATTAGAAATATTTAATTATCATAATATTTGCCGATTGTTCTTGACAGTTATCAGGCGTACATTTTATAAGTTAGCTGAGCCAAACAGTTAGGGTGAAATGGATTCCGTTGTCGTTTGATTTGAGGGTCCACTCGTTTTCTGTATCACTGGAAAAGCGGCCCATGCTCTCCTTGTTTCCCAAGCGTATGTTGGGAATGAATGTCTGCGTGACCATTTCTCAATAACTGGGTCAGGTGCCTGTCAGCCATTCTCTTGTCCGGGGGTTGACCCTATTATGTTCAAGCCCGCCCCAAGAAGTAACAAAGTCTCACACCATGTAATCGAGCAAATCCGTGATGCCATTCTAACAGGGGAATTCAAGCCCGGAGACAGATTGGCCTCTCAAAGAGAGCTCATTGATCAGTTTCAGGTGAGCAAAGCGAGCATGCGTGAGGCCCTGACAGTGTTGGAAGGTATGGGGCTCATTGAGGCCCGAAAAGGTACGGGAGGGGGGATCTTTGCCGCTGAAGTGGACATGAAGACCACTGCACTCAGTCTTACGAATTTCCTCCATTTTAAGAATGTCTCGGTTGGGGACATCACAATGGTTCGTTATTTTCTCGAACCCCACCTGGCAGAGTTTGCCTTGTCCAGGATGACCAAGAACGACATTCGTATATTGGAGACAATGACAAGCGACGAGGTTAACGCCTCCTCCGCTAAAGAAAAGCAAGGGATTGGGTTTCACTATTATATTGCCCGATTCTCAGATAACCCTTTGCTCATACTGCTCATGGACTTCATCGAGAGCCTTCTGGCTGACCTGAAAGTTACGCTCAATCCTGGGCCTGAATTCTACGATGAAGTCAAGCAAGACCATCACAAAATCATGGCATGTTTCAGGAGAAAAGACAGTGTGAATGTCAAAAAAGAAATGGCCGCCCATGTGCTTCGCGTGGGGAACCACATGGCAACATTAGCGGAGACCACTCCTTTCACTCCATCCAGCTTCGAGAGAGACCACTTTCTCTACACCGAAGCCGGACTGACTACCGATCGACACATATCGGGCAATGAAAGCCCTTTGCCACCGGAGGCGCGGAAATCGCTCCAGGAACTCGGGGTTCTTCTCAGGCATGTGGGCCAAAGGGACCTGTATTTTGTTCAAGTCAAGGATGAACTTCACGCGCAGAGAAGGCGCAAAAAATAACAAAAGTTAAGAGGTTTTCGTCAGTTAGTAGTCTTGCGAAATAGCTTTCCGTTTGAAGGGGGGAATCGCGTGCACCCTGAAAAATGGAACCGGTTATTTCGAATTTATCGCATTCTTTTCTTCCCTTCCAAACCTGGCCAACAGTGCTAGAAGCGAATGCTGGGAAATAACCGTACTCGTGACGAGATGACTACTCAAATATCGTAAGGAGAAAGAAATGCATTCTATGGAATCACGCCTTAAAGACGTCAAGTATTGCGTAGATCTTGGGGACAAGCCCTCCAGACTGAAATACTGTGTGAATGGGGAGTGGCTGGAATCGACGACAACGAAATACATGGAGTGTTACAATCCTTCCACTGGTGAGGTTATTGCTCTGGCACCGCAATGTACCGTGAATGAAGTCGAATCGGCTGTTGCCGCGGCAAAGGCGGCTTTCCCCGCGTGGGCCGACACCCCGCCAAACAAGCGAGCCCAAGTGCTTTTTCACATGAAAGCGCTGCTTGACGAGCACCTGGAAGAACTTACCTATCTACTTTGCAAAGAAGAGGGTAAATCCTGGACCGAGTCCATGGGTGACGTCTTAAAAGTGACGGAGGTCGTGGAATTCGCCTGCGGCATCCCTCACTTAATGAAGGGGGAGTCAATCATGAATGTCTCCTCCGGTTACGACACAGTTTTGTACCGTCATCCTCTGGGGGTATTTGCAGCTATTCCCCCGTGGAACTTTCCAGCAATGATCCCACATGGTTGGATGGCCCCCCTCTGTATAGCCACTGGCAACACTATGGTGTTGAAAGCGGCGAGTTTTGTCCCACAATCCGCCATGCGCATTCTGGAACTCTGGCAGAAAGCCGGACTTCCTGAAGGCGTTATCAATATCGTAACGGCCGGCAGGAATGAGGCCGAGCTACTCTTAAGACATCCCGACATCGTGGGCATCGCATTCGTTGGGTCCACAAAGGTCGGTCGCCATATCTATGCCACGGCGGCGGCAAACGGCAAGCGGGTCCAGGCGATGACAGAAGCTAAAAATCACGCTCTTGTATTGCGTGATTGCAAGCTCGAACGAACCGCAAACGGTATTATCAATGCCTTCTGTGGCTGCGCTGGAGAGAGATGTATGGCATTGCCTGTTGTCTGTGTGGAAGAGGCGATCGCTGACGAACTCGTAGCTGAAATCAAGAAGCAGGCGGTCCAGAGAAGGATCGGGGCGGCCTATGACAAATCGACGGAATTGGGGCCTGTTGTTAATGCCGGCCATCTGGAATTCGTAACCGGCTGGATAGAGACCGGCATTCAGGAGGGTGCCGAACTTGCTCTTGACGGACGCAAACCCAAGGTACCCCCGGGGTGCGAGAAAGGATTCTTTCTCGGGCCGACTATCCTGGATCATGTCAAACCGGGCATGAGCTGCGGTGATCAGGAAATATTCGGCCCCGTGCTTTGTGTCAAGCGTGTGAAGAACTATGAAGAAGGACTGGCTGTCATGAACGCCAGCGAATTTGCCAACGGGTCCGTGATCTATACTCAAAACGGTTATTATGCCAGGGATTTTGCCTATCGCACTCATGCCGGCATGGTGGGGATCAACGTCGGCATACCTGTACCAATTGGAATTTTCGGTTTTACCGGGCACAAGAACTCTTTTTTCGGCGATCTCCACATGATGGGCACAGACGGTATTCGCTTTTTCACGGAAGTAAAGAATGTCACTTACACGTGGTTCAAGGAGGATGTGAGCGCGCAGGATTCCGAAAAGGTTGATACCTGGGATGGCACGATCACATCCTTGCCGAGGCAAGCTTGATAGAAGGTGGCGTGAATCGCCCACGATTATTCTCGTTGTTTTCAGTCTGAGAGCCATGTTTCTCAAGCAACATCTTAGACTGAGAATACCTGGCAGCAAGGGAACGCAGATTTTCCAAAGCTTATTTGATGTGAGTCTGATACTGCCTACTGGTTTGGCGTTCCCCTTCAAAAAACACAAGAAGGAGTGAGAGATGGCTGAGTCAAGCGTTC
>DATJPW010000069.1:0-4406 GCA_035506215.1 Desulfomonilaceae bacterium | reverse complement strand
CACTTGCTTGCACACGGCGCCTGATTTAATTGTGGTCCCGAGGAGAGGATATGACGTAAAGGCCGCTGTTAACGCGTCTGGGCCCACCGGTACGGACATTTTTACCGGAATGCACACGCATGATGACGCGTTTTTGATCGTTGACGACGCGTCCTGCTCGGACCGGTTGTCGAAAGTCCGGATCTCGGATGTGGCTGCGCTGGTGCTGAGTGCACTGGATGATTGAAAAAGAATCGATTTGTTGCGTTGCTGTGACATGTTGAGTGTAGTCCTAATCAATCCTGAAATCCCGCCGAATACCGGAAACATAGGGAGACTTTGCTGCGCTGTAGGTGCGACTCTGCACTTGGTCGGACCGCTAGGATTTAGTTTGGATGACCGCTCGCTCAAACGAGCGGGTTTAGACTACTGGAAGAAGCTTGATCTGGTTGTCTGGGATCAACTGGAAAGTTATTTGGCCTCTGTGTCGCGAGATCGCATCGTGCTCACGAGCAGCAAAAGGGGAGAATTATATCATCGGATAAAGTACCGAGCAGACGATCACATTGTTTTCGGACCCGAGACTTCGGGTTTGGCCCCAGAGCTTTTTGAGCGATTACCTGACCGAGTGGCCAGAATCCCTATTGATTTGAACAAAGTACGCAGTCTTAATCTTTCCACGGCAGTGGGCGTTGTGGTCTACGAGGCGCTGAAACAGCTCGATCAGCTTCCGGGCTGATCCGAATTGCCGGGTATTAGGACGATACGAACGGGCGCACTACGTCCTCGTCACTTGTGACAGGACAACGGACACCCGATGCTCTTGAACGTTGACCGCAAAGCATGAGGTTGATAAGAAGCGGCTGGAAAGTTGCGGTATTGGAGACCGATGCCAAACAGAGAATTCTCAACACCGAACAAGGACCTCGTAATCCCGACCCCTCTAAAATCCGGCGACCTGGTGGGGGTGGTTGCCGCGTCCGGCCCGCCTTCCGCCGATCTGTTGAATGAAGGTATCCGGTTCTTGGAACGCAGGGGATTTCGAGTCAGAACCGGCCGTCATGTATACGAAAAGAACGGATATTTGGCAGGGACCGACGATCAGAGGTGCCAGGACTTGAACGCAATGTTGCGTGACGCCGAGGTTCGTGGGATCTTCTTCGCGAGAGGCGGGTATGGCGTCATGAGAGTTTTGGACCGCCTTGACAGCGAGGCCCTGGTGCAGGACCCAAAGGTCCTACTCGGTATGAGCGACGTCACTGCCTTGCAGTTGTCATTATACTCCAGGCTCAATCTGGTCACTTTTTCCGGCCCCATGATAGCCGGACAAGTGGGCGTGGGCTTGGATCCAATATCCGAGAAGTCTCTCATTGAGGCTGTGACTCAATCACCTGAAGGCCGGGACCTCTGGCCGCTGGAATCGACGATAAAGGTGCTCCGAGGAGGACGAGCACAGGGGCGACTGATCGGCGGATGTCTTTCATTAGTTGCGGCGCTTTTGGGGACGCCTCATGCTCCGAACTTTACTGACTGCATTCTGTTTCTTGAAGATATCTACGAAGCCCCCTATCGCATCGACAGAATGCTTACCCAACTGAAGCTGGCCGGAGTGCTGGATAAGGCGGCAGGTCTGATACTCGGGCACTTTGTGGGATCCGATGACGAGGAGTTGGGAGAGGAAGCTGAACGGATATTGATGGAACTGACCGCAGAGGAGGATATTCCGATTCTCAGCGGATTTCCGCACGGCCACGTTCTACCGAATTTGACAATTCCTCACGGCGTGTCCGTGCAGTTGGACACGGATCAGAGGATGCTCAAAGTTCGTCTCGACCTTGACAGCACAGTGGGCCTGGGCTAGATTCGTTGCCGGAGGGATGGCCGAGTGGTTTAAGGCGGCGGTCTTGAAAACCGTTGACCGAAAGGTCCGGGGGTTCGAATCCCTCTCCCTCCGCCACCAACTAATTGAAACTATTAAGACTGACCCTCGAAAATGTTGCATGCATTTTGTATGCAAATTCTCTTCGGGGGTTTTTCAATTGCAAGACCGTCTAAACTCGCGACCTCCGGCGTGACAGGCCAGTTAGGACCTTAATTAAATCAGCGCCTTGTTCAAAAACTCCGACGATTTCAAGACCCCAAAGAACCGTTCAGCCCGTTCCGATCCCTTAACGTGGAATCCAATCTCCCACGATTGCATCTCAATCATTAGGAATTCGCTGAGCGAGATGCGCGGTATCACGGGGGGAAGTTATATGTGCAAGGAGGAAAAAATGCAGACACAATCAGATTATGACGGTTGCGTTAGAGGGCTGCTCAATACATGTAATTGCCAAATAGAGGACGTGGAAGCTTGTGCACAAAAAGCTGCACCAGAACTGCGGGAATTATGTGAACATCTGAAAAGCCTGTTAATTGCCAATCGGGAGACCGTGAAATGTTTGATGTTTGCTGATGAAAACAATTTCCGCCCTTCCCGTTAGGCAACATAAAAAAGATCATATCTCTCATTACCTCATCGGTTGCTCGGAGAGATTGAATGTGGGATGGCCGGAAATGTCTCTCAGTTAGTACCTTTGGACGTTGCCATCATCTCAAAGCTCGCACTTCCTGTTCGCATAACCATTCATCAAGAGCAATCTCCCACTCTTTCGGAAGGCATAAACAGGAAACGTCCACTTTTTCTGTCATCATTTGAAGTCCTGAATCAAGTGCTCTCAACTGACTCAGAAGATATTCGTCGTGAGGATTTTCTTGGATTTCCCTTTTTAGACGCATTCTTCTATGGAGCTCTCGGACGATTAAATCCTCCCAAAAACCTAGTTCAAATTTGATAGCTTCAGATTCATTATTCATTGTTCCAAACCTCTCAACCGCTCTTTCAGTTTCTGCCTATTCGTTTCGTCAAGTGCCGGATCCTGTTATTCCTTGCTGTACGTGCAATATTTCCCCCGATAGTCGAAGGGAAAAAATGATTGGAGCACTAGCTTATGATCACAGCGACCTGAAGATATATTCGGTTTCCTCATCTAAATACCAAAGAACTCCTGTGCGAAAATTCTGTCACGTTCCGCATTGAGCTCGTCCTCGATTTGTGCCAGCATTCCGGGCTCATAGTTAGCGCAGCCTTCATCATCCAATTCGACTCGCAAAATCTCTTCCCGGTCTACAGACTCCGCTTTAAATCCTTCCTGAACATCCATTTCTTGTGTCCTTTACCGTCAAGTACTTGCTACATCCATATGGATGCAGGAAGCGTCCATAAGGTTCGAGAGGCTTACCTCGGACGGGCCAGAAGGTGATGTCATTGCAGAGTTGCTGAAGTCATTAATGATTAACCCACGGGTTCTAGAACCCATGAGATTGGAGGAGAGACGGTTTGACCTACCCCGAAATGTGTGTCCCTTGCCAAGTCAGATACGGCAGCTAGTCGTCCCGATGGAGTGAGAGGTCCTTGAGGGTTTGGGCGCCCTTCACCCCAGGGTACCGATCGCCGCGGGAGGTCCGCTAGCGGAAGAATTTCTTGTCCTCGTCGAGAATGTGATTGAGGAACCAGTCCCTGAGGAACGATACTGCGCTGCTAAGCATCTCAGTCTTTCCTTGCCGGTGGGAGGACTCGAAGTCCCGAACCAGCGATTCGAAGTACCTGTGCTGCTTGCGATGTCGCTCTATCTCGTCGTATCCGACGGATTCCATCAGTCCCTCTTCGAAACGGAAGTGCGTGATGGCGTAATCCTTGAGTTTGTCAATCAGCTCCTTGTCAACAACCTCGCTCTTGCCGCCAAAAGTGATATCGTAATAGTTATTTAAGGTTTCCAAGAATAATCTGTGCTGGCGGTCGACTTGCTCGTTGCCGACATTGAAGGTGTCCTTCCATACAAAGAATCCCATGGAACCCCTCCCTTGCTTTTCTCTTAATGGAAAACACTCACAAGAGTGTTATTCAGCGCTTCTTCTGATTCCCGCAAAAGATAAGGGGACGTTGCCTTGCCCGACCGTGTGATCTGTTGACAAGATGTCCTTTCACAAATATCAAAAGACCATAATTTCACAACGTTAAAAGATATGTCACCGTGGCCAAGCCTAATTGAGCGGCGTCGCGGTGATTTTCTGTTTTCTCCTTCGGAGAGCCTGTCGGTGACCGTTTCAAGACCTGCCATCCCGATGCCGCCTTGAAGAATGGAAGCAGCCCCCCAGTGCAATGTTAATAGCTTATATAGGCTGATAGAGCGCTTGCCTACTGTCGACGTGAATTCTCGATGTCCCGCCTGATTTCCTGAGAGGATGCGAAAAATTTTGCCCTGCTTTCCTGGGAGGCTTTTTGCAGCTCGGGTTTTATCAGTCCAATCAGTTGCCTGAATGCTTGGGCAGCGCCTTCCCGTGATTCCGTTTGCAGTTGCTCGATCAGATTCTGTGCGGTTTGTTTG
>DATJPW010000068.1:0-2529 GCA_035506215.1 Desulfomonilaceae bacterium | reverse complement strand
AGAAATACTCCGGGATAGATTCGGGGGTGAATAATAGAGAGTTGATCCTTTATCTTCTCCCTTTTTTCTCATTGTCCTATGTCGAGGGTGCCCCCTATATAATCCCCGTCGAGGGGAAAGAAGGGGCGTCCCGCAAGGATTTGCTACCGCGGCTTTTTTGCCGCTGCCGATCTGTATATCAGTATCAGGGCGCACAGTATGAAGATCTCCCCGAGAGCAAAGAGTTCCCAATGGTAATGAGCCGGCCTGTAACGGGAAACTATTGCGAGCACTTCTCCGTTCTTAGCCGGGTCGCTGAAGACTGGATGGAGATATTCACGGAAGATGATTCCGGAATAATCCCCGACAAAGGTAAACAGTATAATGATAGCACCCAGAAAGGCCAGGCCCCATTCCGGCAGCCTGATCTTTACGATGCAGCCGATATCTTTCAGACCGATTATGATCCCGGCCAAGAGCAACATGGTCAGGGAACAGATCAAGGGGGCAAGCACCGGCCCTGTCCACGGCACTGGTATCAGGAAGAGGACATCCCAGGTTAAAAGTGATGACGGCCAGTCCAAAAGAAATTTTAGCCATGCGTAATAAAATATGTCCCAGATGGCGAAGACATAGAGGAAGTATGCGAATCTCTGAAGAATGTCCCTGCCGGCGATTATCCCTACGGAAACCAGCATCACTATCGTGGCGGCCTCTCTTGAGCATTCTACGGTCAGCATCCGGGGGGAAAGGAGGGTTAACGGGAAATCAAATCCCCTGGGGTAATATATCTGCCGTAGGTAAACGACAACTATCGCCTCGAGGACACCCATCGCTATGGCGAAAAGGGCGAGCAGCACAATTGTCTGATATTTTCTAGCCGTTAACCGGTTCATTCTCGTTTCTCAATCAACCAACCGGCATATTGTGTGAGTGCATCAGAATTCACCTCTCTCGATGAAGGGGTTTGTATGGCAATCGAGCCGCCTGTTCAAGCCAATTTGCAATCGGCGGAATCCATCAGGTTAAGGTTTCAACGGTGTGGCGGGGTAGTGGCGTAGTCCACTGCCCCCGCTGGTTCGGCCTTATTAAGTAGCCTTTGAAAGAACATCTGCGGCCCACTGATTAATGCTCATGCCGTGCGCTTCGGCCATCATTGCGGCACGTGCATGGACTTCAGGCGGGACTCGAAGCATCAGTTTGCCAGAATAAGGCTTTTGTGGCGCTCGACCAACCTTTTCACATGTGGCAAGATAGTCGTCTACAGCCTCTTCAAACGACAAGCGCAACTCGTTGACTGACTCGGCGTGAAAGCCGATGACGTCCTTTATTCCTGCGATGTGGCCGATGAAACAGCCGTCTTCATCGCTGTACTCGATTCTTGCAGCATATCCTTTGTAAGTCATTGTGCTCATGGTTTTACTCCTGCGCTCTCTAAGAAAGCTCGTGCATCACCAACCTGGTAAGGCTTCGCTTCTTTTGCCGGATGGGGCCGATGGAACGTGGCGATAATGCCGTTCAAAACGAAGCGAACCCGTGACCCGCTACCCTCAAAGGTTTGCGCGCCAAGTGCAACAAACAAAGACTCGATCCTGCGCCATTCCAGAGTAGCGGGCACCGTTTGTGAAAAAATGGTTTCGAGGATCTTGAGGTGGGTCTTGTTCATGAGGTTATGATAACAGACAGGTTATTGAATTGCAATCATATTATGATAGCACATGCCTGTTTCGCCCAACGGTTGGCTGCTTAGCAGTATATCTGGTACAGCAGCATGGTTCGACAATATTGTTTACAGGTATTGACTGTAGTACCATTTTATGGTACTAATTATATGTGAAACAAAAACATGTCAAAACCCTCGAATCGATCTTTGCCCACCTGGTCCCGGCCAATATCCAGTGGCCGGACATATTAGCGCTTTTCCGGGAGTTGGGGGCTGAGATCACCGAACGGGAAGGCTCACGTATCGGTGTTCGTTTATTTGGTGACCGGCGGGTGTTTCATCGTCCGCATCCATCACCTAACACCGATAAGGGGGCCGTGACAGCCATTCGTAAGTGGCTGGAAGAAAATGGAGTGAGACCATGAACACTATGGACATTAATGGTTATCAGGCAGTAATTTCATATGATCCGGAGATCAACATGTTCCGGGGCGAATTTATTGGGCTCAACGGCGGAGCAGATTTCTACGCTACCAGTGTCGACGATCTCCGCAAAGAGGGAGAAATCTCCTTGAAGACTTTCCTTGAAATGTGCTCCGAAGAGGGAATTGAGCCACGCAAACATTTTTCCGGAAAGTTCAATCTGCGTGTGCCTCCGACTTTGCATGAACGGCTTGCAGCCCAAGCTGCTGCTCATGGCAAGAGCATCAATGCCTGGATAATTGACCTCCTGTCGGAATCGACCACCCACGTTCATTAGACATTGCCATATACTCAATGCTTGAGTGAATATCACATTCGATTTGCGTCGAAAAATGATAAAGCCCGTCTTAAATATGAGCTTATACACCCATGTGCTGAACAAGGATGGACGTGGAGTTAGGAGC
>DATJPW010000067.1:0-32718 GCA_035506215.1 Desulfomonilaceae bacterium | reverse complement strand
TGAAGGTTGCATAAACATCGGCATTGCTTTTACACACAAGGGGATGCTTGAACAGGCGGTTCAGAGTTTCCAAAAGGCATTGCAAATCGATCCCGACTCGATGATAGCCCACTTGAATCTTGGGAACGCTTTCCTGGCGCTGGGAGACATCGACAAAAGCATCGAACACAATATTAGGGCCGTAGAGCTCGATCCTTCCTTTGGCTTACCTCACAACAATCTGGCGGTAGCCTATTATCACAAGGGCGATCTGGAAAAAGCCCGAGAGCACGCGCACGAGGCAATGGCACTGGGCTACACGGTACACCCGGATTTCCTAAAGCAACTTGAGGAGACTTGAAACGGCTCAAATGGCCAATTCTCGACAATTTCTCCTGAACGGGTGCCACTGCTGGCTTGTCCAGCAGTGCGAGGCGAGGAAACCCCATAGGAAACACTGCTGGACAAGCCAGCAGTGGCACCCAAACTATGTTTCCAAACTGTTGGGTGTCAAATCGAAAAATACAGAAATGTTGACAATCGATAAGCACGAGAAACTGAACAGCTTACATGGCAAGGATATGCAACCCTGTTAGCTGCGGAAAAACGACAACCATTTTCAGCGCCAATAATAGCGCAAGCCGCCAACCATGGCCCAGAATATAGCAACTGCTCCCAACACCAGCCCAGCCCAGTTTATCCAGTTTGGAAAAGTTGGTGAAGGGGGGAGGTAAAGTGCCGAGATGCTCTGCAATATCAATCCGATACCAATGACCGCATATTTATAGACATCAACCCATTGGGCGGCTACGAGTCCGTTCAAAGCAAGCAAGACCGAGGCCATGAATGCAATGCAGAATGATAGCCACAGGACCGTTCCAAGGATGCTCCTGTGCTTTGCAAAAACGGACAGGCCAACGATGGCGAAGCCTCCTCCGATAACCATGTCCACCAAGGCGTCCCATAGATCCATTTTGCCTGCTCCTTGTGAATGGTTCCACGATCAACGATATCGGATTGATTGTGTCAATGGACGGGAAATTCCACTTAGTTCTTGATTGGTCGATGCCCTACCACCACAAAGGTTATTGCTTGGAAAAAAATTTGATCGCAGCCGCTTTTTTGCCTGCGGGGAGGGCCTTAAAGAAACTGTCGAGCGCTGGAGAGGGAAATCGAAGCTTTGGTGTCTTTGTCGCACCAACTACTTGGGGCCGCTGCCCACCCGCGGCCGCAAGGAGCAGAGTTCCAATCTCCGCGTCGGGTACAGCCTTTACCAGTTTTTTCACAAAATCCCGGTCCACAGACCAGGCTTCCTGAAACAGATCCGGGAAGAAATTCGCCTGAATGCACGAATAGAATATTACCTGCCGAAGGCTTTCAGTCCCTTCCCTGAACCTGACCAAAAGCTGGGCGCTGTCGTAGTCAGAAGGGGGCTGAGCCATCCTCAGCAGAACCGAAGCCTCAAATTCAGGTAGTGTGGCGAAAAGTTCCAGATCTTCCAATGTGAATTGCCGTTCAGAAACCGACTCGGTCAGAGCCGGTAGCAGCTTCTTAAAGGCGTCGGGACTTACCTCTTCGATGAGATCAACTAGCTCGTGAGCGCTGAATTCATTCAAAACGGCCCGAGCAGCGAAAATCTCCTGGTACCCCTCGAACTCTTGAAACAAACGGATAGTCTGGTCGGGCAAGAGGCGGTCCCACGGCAACCGCTCTGCTAATTTCAGCGCCTCGTCGCTCGGGCGATTCATGAGGAGACCCACAACCATCTCGAAATCGAATTCATCCAGCGCCCCGTGGGAGGATGAAATCCGATCCATCGGGTCCGGAAAATCCGAAAGGATAACCAGTCTTACCCATCTTTTGAAAAAAGCCCCCTCAGACTTCGAATTCACGGTATCCCATTCGCCGATGATCGTTTCCATGAGTTTTCGAGCGGATCGAAGCATTTCTTTCGTCAAGAGAGAAGCATCACGATCCGGCAGATCCTCACCCAGTTCCTGGATAATCTCCACCAGGACATCCTCCACTTCCGCGGGAAAGATATCCGTGTCCTCGGTCAGGGTCAGCGAGGTAAGGAATCGTCTTACGTCCCCCATAGTCACTGAGACAGGATCACGCGACTCAACATAACTCGAGATAATCAGCGTATTGATCAGGGCTTCTCTTATAGAATCGACTTCCGACAAATTGTCCGCTTGAACCAAACGCGACCGATTAAGCAGTGCAAACGGCAGTATCCGCCGTAGTCTAACGATAAATTCGTAACGTTCCAGTTCCGATTCATAGTATTCAAGCAACACCAGAGTGGAGAAAAGGTCGTCTTCCAGAGTTATCGACTCAATGGTGTGCATCTCCGTTTCAGTAAAAACACTCAATCCCGAGAGGCGTTGGCACGCGACATCGCTCAGACATTCATATTCGCCCTGGCTCACAAGAATCTCTATGCGATGATCCTGCAAGAGCTGTTGCCACTTGTGGCGAAGTTTTTCTATGCGAGTATGAGCAACACGAAACAACTCAACAGGTGAAACCTCCATCAACATGCCGATCCCGGCTTCTATGTCCCCGCCACTCTTGATTTCCAGACCTACACCAATCAGCTTGAGGATGGTTTCCTGCACTTTTGCCAATTCCTCTGTGGATCGGAAGTCCACTTCTTTGTGGAGGACATACTTGTTCGCCATCGCGACGGAAATCCTTATGATCTCGTCGGCCCTGTCTCTCGTAAAAATGCCTTGCTGCATTCCGTAATCGACTACTTTGGAGAGAAAATTTTGGGTGTCCTGGACAACAAGACCGAAAGACTCCATGACTCGATCCTTCAGGTAACTTATTCAGCTCATTAACCGGTGGCGCCTGGAAAGTGTCTGAGAACGACTCGGCCGGGCAGGTTTACTTCACTCTTTCAACGTACTTCCCAACTCGTGTGTCAATTCTTAATAGGTCGCCTTCATTAATGAAAAGCGGGACCTGCACGGTCATGCCGGTTTCCAGCGTGGCCGGCTTGGTGCCGCCTGCTGCGGTGTCACCCCTGACTCCGGGTTCGGTAGAGGCCACTTTCAGCTCCACAAAAATCGGAACCTCGACCCCGATGGGTTTGCCGTTATGGAACAGCACGGTAACTGTCACATTTTCTTGCAGATAATTCCGAGCCTCTCCCAATTGGGCCTCTGTAAGAAATGATTGCTCGTATGTGGAATTGTCCATGAAATGAAACTCGCCGTCGCTCTCGTAAAGATATTGCATCTCTCTCTCTTCCAGGTCCGGCTTGTCAATCTTCTCCCCGGCTCGGAACGTCCTGTCGATCACATTCCCGGTGACAAGGCTCTTAAGCGTGGTTCTCACGAATGCTCCACCCTTTCCGGGCTTCACATGCAGAAAATCCACTATGCTAAAGGGCTCTCCATTGATCTCTATTTTAAGCCCCTTCCTAAAATCAGGAGTTGAATACATCAAGTCCTCCCAAATTTGATGAGTTGTTCACAAAGATTAGTATCAGATGAAGCACAGTAGAGTATTCTCGGATAAATATAGGACTACGCCTTTTAACTCATCCGGCCGGTATCAAATCCTTCGGCATCTCAGAGAGTAATTCGGGTCCTTGCCTGTCGAGATAGACAAGACTCTCCAGCCTTACTCCTCCTTGACCTTCCAAGTATACCCCTGGCTCAATGGTAAAAACCATGCCCTGTTCGAGCACTCCTCTTCCACGCGGGGACAAGTAAGGCGGCTCATGAATTTCCAGGCCGACACCGTGTCCCAGGCCGTGCAAGAAATAGTTACCGAACCCGGCATCCGTTATGCTTCTCCTGGCTATTCCATCCATTTCACGAGCGCGAATCCCCGGCTTGGCTGCATCCAAAGCCCTCATGTGAGCTTCATAAACGGCATTGTGAATTTTCTTTTGTTTGTCTGACGGCTCGCCGGTCACGCACGTAACGGTTTCGTCGCTATGATAGCCTTCAAGCCGACAACCATAGTCGATGATCACCAACTCTCCACGGCCGATTACCCGATCCGAGGGCTCCCCGTGGGGCAGGGCACTGCGTTCTCCTGAAGCGACGATGCTCTCGAAAGCCACCGCTTCAGCTCCATTTCGACGCATCTCCGTTTCCAGCTCCGCTGCGACTTCGATTTCTCTTTTGCCGGACAAGCCGCGACCAACAATCTCCTTACAAGCCAGTGCCGCTATATGGGCCGCCCGCTGAATTTTCATTTTTTCATCAGATGTCTTACGGATCCGCAGGTGCTCCAAGAATGTCCGATTGAGACTTACGAGTTTCACTTCCTGTAACCGTCGAGAAAGCGAGGCTATGAAATCATAGCTGACCCTTTGCGCTTCTACCCCAAGCCGCTGAACTCCCGCAGCCTTAATTGTACGTGCCAGAGCATCCAGTTTGTTGCGAACCACCCGGACACGAAATTCCGGCGCTTGTTGTTTTGCTTGGGTTTTGTAACGTCCGTCCGTAAATAGAAACCATTCGCCTCGGGTTATCAGGATCGCCGCCTCGGACCCGGTGAAGCCAGTGAGATACCTAACATTATACGAAGACATGGTTTCAGAAGTATTGAACAGGAGCGCGTCTATCCCAAGTCTTTCCAAACGCTTATGTAAATTATGCAGTGGCTTCACTATGTTGTAGGTCGACATGCTTTCATCTGCTCTATGGTTTTCAGCCAAGCGGTCAGAGTTCTCAAGGTGCTGTCTTCTCGCATGTGTTCGCGAGCCCTACGCCGGACCTCCCTCAACGCCTCATCCTCCGGATTCTGCTCAACTAGAATATCTAGAATTTCCAATGCTTGACCCAGGTGACCCTGCCGAATAAGCTCGTGGGCCATCGAGACAGTCATTGGGGTTAAAGTCAAGTCCAGAGAAGGTGTTTCTTTTTTCAGCTCCGGGCAATAAGCATCTTTGGGTCCGTCGGATGGTCCTCGCGTGGTTAGACGATCCTTGTAATCGTCTGTCATTCGATCGACAGTAGTTCTCCGGAGCCCACGGCCCTCGCGCGCGATCTGCAATGTCCAGTGAAGTATCTGGTGAAGCTTTTTATACCGAAGACCTTCGTCAATATGGCCCTTTCGAATCAACACTTCACCCAATAAATCGAAAAGGCCGCTCGCACGCACATACTGCGCCTCCAAGTCATGAAGGAGCTGCAAAGCGCGCTCGAAATCCGCGTTTTGGAGAAGCTCCCGCGCTCGCCCTAAGCGCTGTTCAAATTCGTACTCCGCTCTTGGAACTTCCATCTCTGCGGAAGAATTCTTCTGGTCGAACTCGTTCATATTCACCCTTATGTCTGAGACATGAACCCCACGAATTTGTTCGTTAATCTAATTAACTCCGGCCGTCAACTTCCTTCTGCCGTCGCGTGCCGTTGCCGTTTGGCCGTAGTTTGAACCACCAAAATCCACAGTAAGCAAAACAGAAGCCCCGACCGCCAACCATGCTCGGGAAGCGGACCGGGGCCGTTGTTTCTTACTCCAAAAATTGCCGGGTTCTGCAGAATGTCAGCCTTTTCCAGCTAGCGCAACTTTATATCGAGCCACTTGCAGTTTAGTGGAAAGGCTCAGGCTTTCCTCGGGGTGCGCCGATGCGTCAACTTCCGCGAGCTGCTTTTCGATTCCCGCCAATTCTTCGGCAGCCTCGGTCGCATCAATCTCCTCCTGGCTATAAGCTTCGTCCACCAGGACGGTGACCATGTCCTTCAACACCTCGCAGAAGCCGGACCCCACCACAAATTTGGTGAACCTATCGTTCTCCAGGTAGGAAAAAATCCCCGGCTTGATGAAGGTTAGCATCGGCGTATGGCCGACTAGCACACCGAATTCGCCCACCCCGCCTGGTGCTATGACTTCGTCAACTTCCTTATCGAGCATAATCCCTTTCGGAGTGACAAGCTCGACCTTAAATTTTCCCGCCATGAGCTTCTCCCGTCACGCGGCAGCCTTTGCCAATCTTTCCGCCTTTTCCAGAACCTCGTTCAGATCACCTACCATGTAGAACGCCTGTTCCGGGATGCTGTCCAGATTACCTTCAATGATTTGTTTGAAACCGGCGACGGTGTCCTGAATTTTGACGTACTTTCCCGGTGTCCCCGTGAATTCTTGGGCCACGAAGAACGGCTGAGACAGGAACCGCTGAATCTTGCGGGCCCTCGCCACCACCAGCTTGTCTTCTTCCGAGAGTTCATCCATGCCAAGAATCGCTATGATGTCCTGAAGATCTTTATATCTCTGAAGGACAAGCTGTATCTGACGAGCACAGCGGTAATGCTCCTCACCAAGAACCCGAGGATCCAAAATCCTGGACGTGGAGTCCAGTGGATCGACCGCAGGATAAATTCCCAACTCTGCCACTTGACGAGAAAGAACGACTGTTCCGTCCAGATGAGCGAAAGTGGTGGCAGGAGCGGGGTCAGTCAAGTCGTCGGCCGGCACATATATGCATTCCACCGCCGTAATGGATCCGTTCTTGGTGGAGCAGATACGTTCCTGCAACTCACCCATGTCTGTTCCCAGAGTAGGCTGATAACCGACGGCTGAAGGCATGCGGCCGAGGAGCGCGGACACCTCGGAACCCGCCTGGGTGAAACGGAAGATGTTGTCAATAAAGAGCATAACATCCATGCCCATCTCATCTCGGAAATATTCCGCGACCGTGAGGGCGGTAAGTCCTACTCGTGCACGCGCGCCTGGGGGCTCATTCATCTGGCCGTATATGAGCGCCGCTCGGTCAAGAACCCTCTCACCCTCCGGTTTTTTCTTTCCGGGCAGAACCCCACCCATCTCCAGGTAAAGGTCGTTCCCCTCACGAGAGCGCTCGCCCACACCTGCAAAGACTGAAGTTCCTCCAAATTGCTTGGCGATATTGTTGATAATCTCCATCATGAAGACTGTCTTCCCGACGCCGGCGCCCCCGAAAAATCCTATTTTCCCGCCTCTCATGAATGGAGCGATAAGGTCGACGACTTTGATGCCGGTCTCCTGAACCGCGATTTCCGTCACCTGCTCATCGAAAGGCGGCGCCGAACGGTGAATCGGCCGAGTGTCTTCGGTGACTATCGGGCCACCTTCATCCGTCGGCCGACCGACCACATTCATGATCCTGCCGAGGACTCCTTTTCCGACAGGCACCCTTATGGGCCCGCCCGTGTCCTTGGCAGGCATCCCTCGGACCAAACCGTCGGTCGAATCCATAGCAATAGTACGGACGGTGTTGTCGCCCAAGTGTTGGGCAACTTCTACGACGAGATTGTCCGGTTCGTCGCTTATGGACGGATTTGAAATCAAAAGTCCATTATAAATTTCCGGAAGTTGTCCTTCCGGGAAGGCCACGTCCACCACGGGACCGATCACCTGAACTACCTTTCCTTCTGCCATCTTGAGATATCCTCCTGAAACCGTTTTAAAATTTGGTTTCTGTTAATTCTTAACCGTCAGAAGACTTCTCAACCCTTTAGTGCTTCGGCGCCGCCGACTATCTCCATCAGCTCTGTGGTGATGGATTCCTGACGCAAGCGGTTGAGTTTCAAAGTGAGTTTATAGATCATTTCATCAGCATTTGATGTGGCGGCCTCCATTGCAGTCATACGAGCGCCATGCTCGGCTGCCACCGAATCGAGCAAGCCTGTGAAAACCTGTAACTGAACATAACGCGGCAGAATAGAATCAAGCAGCTCCTCCTCAGAAGGCTCGTACAAATATGGTCTTCTCCGCTGCCAACCTTCTTCTTCCGGGGTAACGGGCAGGAGCTTCCGTAATGTAAGTACCTGCCTTACGGCAGACCGAAAACTGTTATACAAAACGTAAACTTCTTGATACTCACCCGCGGTGAATTTTTCGACAGCTACCGATACAACCGAGCCTGCCAGCTCGTACGTGATGTTATTCATTACATTGAGGAAGGCCTCGACGATGTTTATCTTGCGCCGGCGAAAGTAATCATGTCCTTTGCGGCCAATATTGATCATATCGACATGAACGCCCTTTTCGCTCATCTGCCTTACAAATGCCTCAGCCCGACGATTCAGGTTGGCATTGAATGCTCCGCAAAGGCCTCGATCCGCGGTAATCAGGATGAGTAATGCCTTTTCCGGGGGTTGCACCGCGAGCAGGGGATGAGCGCGGGGATTGGTTCGGGCCGCCAAAGACATGAGCACGTCGCGCATTTTATCAGCGAAAGGACGTGCCGCCTTTATAGTTTCTTCGGCACGTCTCAGCTTTGCCGCGGACACCATTTTCATGGCATTCGTAATCTTTTGCGTATTTTTGACGCTGGCGATCCGTTTACGAAGTTCTCGGAGGTTTGCCATATCTACCCCTATATACGGACCCTACCGGGTTGCGCTTCTCTCGTCGCCGCCACGGATACTCATACTAGCGAGATCTCGGGCGGAGTAAAGATCCCCTTGAACTCGTCGAGGATCCCTTTCATCTTGGCTTCCAGTTCTGCGGAAATCACCTTTTTTTCTTTCAGCTCCTGAAGTACTTCGGGATGAGTAGCTTCCAGATGGCTCAGGTATTGCTTCTCATACTCGGCCAGCATGCGTATATCATATTCATCCACGTACCCATTAGTTGCTGCAAAGATAATCGCCACCTGTCTTTCGACCGGCATCGGGACGTACTGAGGCTGTTTCAAGACCTCGACCAACCGAGTCCCTCGGGCCAATTGCGCCTGAGTCACTTTGTCCAGGTCGGAGCCAAACTGGGCGAACGCTTCAAGTTCCCGGAACTGGGCAAGATCCAAACGAAGAGAACCCGCAACCTGCTTCATCGCCTTCACTTGAGCATTACCGCCGACCCGCGACACGCTTAGTCCGACATTGACGGCAGGCCGAACCCCTGAATAGAAAAGGTCCGTGGACAAGAAGATTTGACCGTCGGTAATAGAAATAACATTGGTAGGAATGTACGCGGAAACATCACCGGCCTGGGTTTCAATGACCGGCAGAGCGGTCAGACTGCCGCCGCCTTGCGAGTCATTGAGTTTGGCCGCCCGTTCAAGCAGGCGTGAATGCAGATAGAAAACGTCGCCCGGGAAAGCTTCCCGACCGGGGGGACGGCGCAAAAGGAGAGATAATTGTCGATATGCCTGAGCTTGTTTGCTGAGATCGTCGTAGATGATCAGGGCATGTTGACCGTGGTCTCGATAATACTCGCCCATGGTAACGCCTGAGTAGGGCGCAACATATTGCATCGGTGCGGGATCGGAAGCCGTGGCCGATATAACCGTCGTGTAATCCATTGCCCCAAAACGTTCGAGGGTGGCGACTACCTGGGCCACTGTTGAGCGTTTCTGGCCAATGGCCACATAGATACACTTAACATCCGTGTCCTTTTGGTTGATGATCGTGTCTAGTGCAATGGCCGTCTTACCTGTCTGCCGGTCGCCGATGATCAACTCCCGCTGTCCGCGACCGATGGGAATCATCGAATCGATTGCTTTGATACCGGTCTGTAGCGGCTCTTTCACCGGCTCTCTCTTGATGATACCAGGCGCAACAATTTCAACGACGCGGAATTCGGTGGCCTCAATAGGGCCTTTTCCGTCGACCGGCTGGCCTATGGAATCGACAACTCGTCCCAGCATAGCGCTTCCCACAGGGACCTGCACAATTCGCCCGGTCCGTTTGACCGTATCCCCTTCTTTGATGTGGACATCTTCGCCTAGTACTGCAGCGCCAACGTTATCCGCCTCCAGGTTTAGCACCATGCCCATAATCCCGCCGGGGAACTCGAGAAGTTCGCCGGCCATTGCTTTTTCAAGCCCATGCAGCCGCGCGATCCCATCCCCAACGCTGATCACAGTTCCCGTTTCGCTGACTTCGACTTTTTTGTCATAGTCCCGAATTTGTTGCTTGATGATGTCACTTATTTCTTCGGCTCTGATCTGCATTTTCCTATCCCTTCAAGCTTTCCTTGAGCTGGTTGAGCTGGGTGCGTATCGTACCGTCAAAAACCATGTCGCCGACCTTCGCGACCAATCCTCCTATTAGGGAGGGATCTACCTTCGTTGTCACAATCACCTGTTTGCCCGTAATATTTGCGAGTTTTTCCGTGAGCTGAGCAAGTTCCGCCTGCTCGAGAGGTTCGGCGCTTGTCACCTGCCCCCTTGTAATACCCCGAATTTCATCGACTTTTGCACGGAAAGCCTTTTCTATTCCCGTCAGTTGCTCTATTCGTTTCCGGTCTATCAGGAGGTACACAAAGTTGATCACCATCGGGTCCGCCCCCATTTTTGTTAGAACGGATCCGGCGATCTTTTTCTTGTCTTCCTTAGTGAAAACAGGGTTAATCAGGACTTCCCGGAAATCTCTCGATTCTTCGACCAATTTGCTTAGAGCGTCCAGATCGGCTGCATACTTATCCAAAGCGTTTTGTTCCTGCGCGATCTCTACCAGTGCCGTCGCGTAACGCTTTGCCAAGGTGGTATCGATCACTTCGTACCCCCGACCTTGTCAAGGTAGTCCTTGACGATTTTCTTCCGGTCCTCATCGTTGATTTTTTCACGTATGAGCGTTTCCGCAAGTTGGACAGCCAGGGCGACTGCTTCGCTCTTCAGTGCGGCCTTCGCTTTTCTGACCTCCTGCTCGGCTGCCATTTTGGCTGCTTCTACCATGCTTGCGGACATCTTTTCGGCGTTAATTGTTATCTTTGCGCTCTCGGCATCGGCGGATTTGCGGAGTTCGTCGCGGAGTTTCTCCAGTTCCTTTTCCATTCCGGCCAGCTTTGCTTCATATTCCCGGACGAGAGCCTCAGCACGTTCCCTCTGCTGTTTGGCATCTTCCAAGTCTTTGCTTATCTGGGCTTTTCTTTCGGAAAAAAATTTGGCCAGAGGCTTTCGAAGGAAATATATTAACAGACCAACAAGAGCCACGGCATTAATGACTCTCCAAAGGAGCATCCATGGAGTCCATGTGCTCTCGCCGGAAGCGCCGGAGCTTGCTGAGGCAACCTGAACGCAGGAGAACACGACCAGTATACAAAACATAGTCCAGCAGACTTTGGTCGCCTTCATGAAACAGGCCTCCCAAGAATCTTTTCGGAGATTGACCGCGCAAGAGGTGTCATTTCTGCTTTCAGCGCCTTGCGAACCTCTTCAGCTTCGACTCTGATGGAGGCTTTCATCTCATCGACGATCCGGGCCGCCTCGACTCGGGCCTTGTCCAGGATTTGTGCTTCCTTTTTCTTAGCTTCAGCTATCAGAGCGTTCTTTTCTTGCGTCCCGCCTTGCCTCGCCGCCGCGAGTTCTTGTTGATGGCGGATCTCGTGCTGCTGCACCTGCCCGTCAAGTTCCGCCGTCTTTTCACGGTCCTTGCGGATCCGGGCTTCTCTTTCTCGGATTTTTGCGATGACGGGTTTATACAGGAGAGCGTTCAGAATAAACAGCAGGATAAGGAAGTTTATGATTTGAATGATAACAGTAACATTTATTTGAATCACTGGCGTGGTCTCCCGGAATAGCGGAGGTTAGCGCCTGGCGGGCCTTCCTTGTTTCGTAGGAACGCACCGGCTTGTCACTCCCAAATTCCCGATACTTTTTAATAGGATGGGTGCACGCGACTTAACTAAAAATGAAAAGTGATCGTACCATCGCGTCCGCGGAGTGTCAAGTATTTTTCTGCGGGAGAATCGGTTGTGCAGGAGGGATCATTGCCCGTGTTTGTGAATGGGAGCCTGATCAGAATCACGCTCTTCCAGACCGTCGGCTTGTTCATACTCCGGCGGCCAAGCTTCCGCGGAAATGGCCTCGATGGGTTCCGTCTCGGGAGAGGATTCAATCATGTGCTCGCCGATATCGGGAACCTGCGCCTCAAGAGTCGACATTCTACAGGTCCCTTCAAAGATAACGCCTTCTTCCACTGTGAGACTTGGGGTGCGTATATTACCGTAAACCTTGGCAGGAGGATATAATTCTATTTTTTCGGTAGCCGTAAGATCGCCGTGAATCTCTCCGGCAATTTTCAAGATATTGGAATACACCTGGGCATTGACAATTGAGTCGCTACCTACCACTAGTGTGCCCCGGCTTATGATTTCCCCGTGGAATGTCCCATCCAGGTGAACTACACCCGAAAAACAGAGCTTACCGGTAAACTCGGTCTGCGATCCAAGAAATCCACTTACGGGGTCGCTTTTAGGTTTTCTGAATCGGAGCATATCTCCTCCCATTGGCGGGGCAATTTGGATAAACTGCACCCTTGCAAGGTGCCCACTCCTTAGCACACACTTTGCGCGCATTCAAGCTATTATTGATCAATAAGCAAGACGCCTCATCGCCACGTTGGCAAGTATTGAGACCGCGAGAAATGACGAGATGAGCGCGGAGCCTCCGTAACTCAAGAAACTCAGAGGGACTCCCACCACAGGTAACAGGCCCATCACCATTCCCACATTGACCGTCACATGCCAGAAAAATGAGGCTGTACAGCCGAAGGCCAGGAGCGTCCCAAAGTTATCGCGGGCCTTTCCGGCAATCGACATGCCCCTAAGAAACAGTATGGAAAAAAGACCTAGCACAACTGCACAACCCATAAATCCCCATTCCTCTGCAAGAATGGAGAAAACAAAATCCGTGTGCTTTACCGGTAAGAACATGAGCTGATTCTGAGTCCCTTGCAAAAACCCCTTGCCAAAGAAACCGCCTGACCCTATCGCAATTTGCGACTGGAGCAGGTGATATCCCGATCCCATTGGATCGTAAGCCGGGTTCAAGAAACTGAAAAACCTCCGCTTCTGATAGGCCATCAGGAAGTGATCTCCAAGTAACAACACAGTTGGAATCAGCAAAATGATTATGATTACGCCCCACAAAAGAAAGCGACGCTCGACCCCGGCGAAGATAATCATAGAAACAGCGACGAGCAGGATTATACACGCGGTCCCTAAATCCGGCTGCAAAAGCACAAGAATCGCCGGAAGAACAGCGAGCAGGATTGGACGGAACAGATCGATCAGCTCGCGTGAGGGATTGCCTGGGACAGCCTGGAGATATTTGGCCAATATTATGATAACGGCCAATTTTGCGAACTCTGAAGGTTGGAATCGCATAAGACCCATCTGTATCCATCGTTTCGAACCCGCCGTGACCTTACCCGTTGCCCAGACAGCGATTAGCGCAACAATAATTACAAGGTATAATCTTACCGCCCAATGATCGAGCAACTCGTAGTCAAAAACAAGTAATACGGCAGTCAGCACGAGCCCTAGAGTGCACCACGTCATCTGCCTTATGACATACAGGCGCCCCGCTTCACCGAGCGGTGCTGTCGCACTGTAGATGAGGCAGAGCCCTACTCCCGAAAGTACGATGCTGAGCATGATCGTGGGCCATTCGAAGGCCGTTCGATTGGGTAAGCCTGATTTTAGTGGAAGGAAGTCCATGAGTTTTAAGCTGTTTCGTAAGGATTAATAGCGGAAAACGCCAAGCAGAAGCCGTCTGATTCCCAAATGCCGGACACTTGTCACTCTTATAGACCGCCTCGGTCAGGCAAACCATAATATCGGGCCAAGATTTTGCGAGCAACCGGTCCGGCGCTCATACCGCCGCCGCCGCCATGTTCCACGATTACAACCAGGGCTATCTTTCTTGGCCTATCGTCAACATATGCCACAAAAATGGCGTGAGTGCGCTCGTGATAAGGAATCTGCTCGCTCTCCTTTATCATCTGGTTGTCACGAATCACCTGGGATGTGCCGGTCTTCGCGGCGATGTTAATCCCCGGCACGCGTGCTCTTCTCCCGGTGCCTTTGCTCTCAGAAACAACAGCGGTCATCGCCGAACGCAGACTGTCCAGGACTCCTGGGTCCAACGGAATGGTCCATCGAACCACCGGCTCGTGATCGAAGACCACTCCCTTTTCCGGGGATTCTACTCGACGCACGATAGCGGGTTTGAGCAACTTGCCCCCATTCGCCACAGCCGCAGTCATCATGGCAAGTTGGATGGGTGTCGCGACGAGATATCCCTGGCCGATGGCCAAGTTCAGTGTTTCTCCATCTTTCCAGGAATCTCCGTAGTTGCGACTCTTCCAGACCGGTGACGGGACTAAGCCCGGCAGCTCGTGAGGAAGACCGAGCCCGGTCGTTTTTCCAAGGCCGAAAAGCGCCGCATATTTTGCAATTCGATCTGCCCCCAACAATCGACCCAGTTCATAAAAATAAATGTCGCAAGACTCTACTATTGCTCTCCGAAGGGAAACCGCCCCATGCCCGTTATGGTTCCAGCAGCGAAAGGACTGGCCCGCCAACTCGAGTTTGCCGGCGCAATTGAACTTTTGGTCCGGCGTCACCACCTTTTCTGCCAGAGCGGCAGTCGCTGTGACGATTTTAAATGCACTGGCAGGCGAATACAAACCCCTGGTGGATCTGTTTTCCAGCGGATGCAGCGGATCGTTTGTGAGTCTCTTCCATTGTCGGTCCGTAATGGAGGGGGAGAACAGATTCAGATCGAAACCTGGCTTGCTTACCATGGCAAGAATGCGCCCGGAATCAGGGTCAACCGCGACTATAGAGCCGGCTCTATGCATAAAGACTTCTTCGGAATATTTTTGAAGGTCCGCATCGACAGTGAGCACAACGTCTGCACCCGCTCTAGGTAGATTTCTGGAATAAGTGGCGAGCTGACGGCCCTTAGCGTCTATCTCGATTTCTTCCCACCCCTCTTCACCCCTGAGATATGTGTCATATTCTTTTTCGATCCCTGTTTTCCCCAAAACATCTCCGGTCCGATAGCCTAATTTGGCCGCCTTCGGAAGCTCATCCGCAGAAACTTCTCCCATTGTGCCCAGGACATGACAGAGCGTTTCCCCCAGGGGATATAGTCTGAGCGGCTTGATTTCCAGGAGCACACCTTTCAGGTCCGTGGAACGCGATTTGATGAGTGACACCTCTTCCAGACTTATGTTTTTTTTGATCGGATAACTCATAAAGCGTGGGACTGCCCTGCTCCGTTCGATCAGGCCTCGCATCTTTTCCTGGGGAATTCCCAAGGTCGAGGAGCAGCGTTCAAGCACATCCTGCACGTTTTCCAGTTCTCCCGGAATAATGGAAAAAGTGAAGCTTGGACTATTTTCCGCCAGGACTCGTCCATTGCAATCCAGGATTTTCCCTCGGCTCGCTGGCAGACGAACTGATCGAACCCGATTGTTCCTGGACATTTCATCGTAGGACTCTCCTTCAATCAGCTGCAGGTACCATAACTTGACCAAAAAGATCCCCATGCAGAAAACGATGATCGCAACCGCAATCCGGATTCTCGGGCCGAAGTATTCCGCGGGATGTTCCCTTCTGAGAAAGTCAGACATGAATCATCACCCTAGCCGTCAATCCGAACGCCGACAAACTGCGAGTAACCGTTCCACAATCGGTCCAGCAGAGGTATGGCCACCAGGGAGAGCAGGCCCGTGGTCAGTGCTTTCAGCAACACCCACTGGACAAAGTTCCAGTCCAGGTCAATCGTGCCTGCTAACCGCCTGGCCAGGAGCACTATGCATCCTGAGACCACAGTAGCCCCCAAAACGGTTATGGCTCTAGCCGCGAGGCCGTCCATTTGGAACACGGCGTGCAAATAACCACACGATATAAAGATGATGCAGTAAATTGTCGCAAAAAGTCCTATCGGCGCCCCGGAGAAAAGATCCATGATCAAACCGGCGGCGAACGCAAATCCTGCGGCATTGATGAACGTTGTTCTGATTCCTGCCCAAAAAACTAATATTAGAAATAGGTCCGGCTTATAATCGGCAGGCATAAAAAGACCCATGGTTGTACTTTGCAGTAGCAGACCCACAAGCGAGCAAAAGCCGAAGAAAACGAACTCGCTCACCGCTTTTTCTCCAAGCCCGGCTGCAAATCGAATCCTGCCGGTCGGCCCAAAATAATCATGACCTCCTCAATTTCCGAGAAGTCCACGGCCGGTCTCACTTGCGCTTCCAAAAAGAGACCTTGCGGACCTTTGCGAACAGACTCGACCTTGCCTACGGGCAGTCCTTTGGGGAAAATGCTGTCCAGGCCCGAAGTGACGACCTCGTCACCGGATTTAATGTCTGACCTCAGATCCAAGTACCTCAGTACGCAACCACCACCCGAGGAGCCGTTCAGGACCCCTCTATCACGGGTACGTATTAATCTACAGTCCACAGACAAACTCGGATCCGAAATCAAGAGCACTTGCGCCATACTCGCGGCGCATTTGGTAACTCGTCCCACCACACCTTCAGCCGCGGTAACGGCCATTTCCGAAGCCACGCCCTCGCTGGACCCCCGATTGATAAAAAAACTCCGGTACCACCCGACAGAATCTTCTCCTATAATCTGGGCCACCAACGAAGGAAAATCATGCCGCGTTCGAAGATTCAGCAATTTCTTGAGGCGCCGGTTTTCAACTTCCGCGTTGAGCAAGTCCGTCCTTTCGCCTTTTAGTCGCCGCAGCTCTTCTTTGAGCGCCTTATTTTCTTGCCTCAAGCCTACAAGGCTTATGTAACCTTTCCATGTATCAGATATCCGACCCTGCAAATTTGTAGTAACCTGCTGAAAGGGTCGCAAGATAGCGTAGAAAATGCCGGTCGCGGGCCCTCCGCCCCGAATTCTCGGAGCTGAAAAAAGGATAATGAGACCGCCTCCTATGAGAATCAGTACAACCGCCAGTTCACGAACAGATTTAGGCATGGTACTTGGAATCAATATCCATGGAAACGTTGAAAACGGATGTCAGATCATCTTTGACCGCGTAGGAATGAGATTGCGAGCGAAGCGAAGTAATCTCCTGGCGCTCGTTTAATGACATGCCATGTCCTGCAAAACTATCATGGATAAGCCACATTAGCATTTCAGCAATACGTGCTTGAGTCGGTCAAATTGTTCGAATACTATTCCAGACCCCACCACAACCGTCGACAGAGGATCCGGCGCTACGTTCACCGGAACACCGGTTTCCCGGCGTATAACATCATCGAGGTTCGCCAGCAGTGACCCGCCTCCAGTGAGCGTAATACCTTTGTCTATGATGTCGCCGGCAAGTTCGGGTGGTGTTTGTTCCAGGGCCGTCTTGATGGTTTCCACCACGGCCCGTACCGGTTCGGAAATCGCTTCGGCCACTTCCGTGGAGCGGAGCACAATTATCCGTGGAATGCCGGCGATCAAGTCCCTGCCTTTCACCTCAATGGAAGAATCGTGATTTGTAGGGCATGCGCTCCCGATGACCATCTTAATCATCTCCGCGGTCCTTTCGCCGATCAGCAGACCGTACTTGTGTTTCACGAATCGAATTATCGCTCCGTCCACCTTGTCCCCGGCAACTCTTAGAGACTTCGAGTAGACAATATCAGACATAGATATGACTGCCACTTCCGTGGTGCCGCCACCGATGTCGACCACCATGCTGCTAGTTGGTTCGGTGATCGGGAGGTGCGCTCCAATAGCCGCTGCCATCGGCTCCTCCACGAGGTAAACTTCACGAGCGCCTGCGCTTTTGGCCGCGTCCCTGACCGCGTGCATTTCAACCTGGGTGATGCCTGATGGAATACAAATGACAATTCGCGGCTTAACAAGAAATCGCCGCTGGTGAATCTTAAATATGAAATGCTTGAGCATAACCTCAGTCACTTCAAAATCGGCTATTACGCCGTCTTTCATCGGACGAATAGCCTTAATGTTGTCAGGTGTGCGACCAAGCATCTTCTTCGCGTCTGTTCCGACGGCAACGATCCTCGCACCGCGTCTGAGGTCGGTCTTTACGGCGACTACCGATGGTTCAGCCAGAATTACCCCCTTCCCGCGTACGTACACCAGGGTGTTCGCCGTTCCGAGGTCAATGGCCATATCGTTCGAGAATAATCCGGAAATTCGGTCCAGGATCATGTTCGTGCTTTTCCGACGATAGATCGAAACGAGGAGATCGCGAAACACCTAACAGAATCCGGTCCTATTATCAAGTGTCACAATGACTGCTCCAGAGTTGACAATGAAGTCGGAAATCCTTACGATTCCGACATCACGCGCTGGCGGATCGAAAGGAGAGACCTGTGCTAGATCTGATGAGAAGACATGCCCGTTCGTGGCTTATCAAGGCCGCCTTATTCGGGGTAATCATTGTCTTTATATTTTGGTACGGCTGGTCCGGTCCCTCGGAGAAAACTCGTAACTACGTAGCAAAGGTCAACGATACCGTAATATCGTACGACCAATTCAAAAACGCATACGAAATCGAACAGAAAAAGATAAGATCCAGATTCAAAGGCTCCATTCCGCCGGAACTATTAGAAAAGATGGACCTGAAGAAAAATGTTATTCAGAATCTTGTAAATCAGGCCTTGCTTCTACAGGAAGCGCAGCGGTTGGGATTAGTGGTCAGAGAGGAAGATGTGGTTCAATACATCGTGTCCAATCCATACTTTCAGCGGAATGGAGTGTATGACGAAGCAATGGCCAGTGCCTATCTCAGGGAGTTGGGGTTCACGCCATCCTCGTACAGAGAGAACTTGCGGCAGGAAATGTTGGAAAATCAGGTCGTACATCTGCTCACTGATGCAGTAAAAACAGACCCTGAGGAGATCAAGCAATTCTGGCACTTCGAGAATGACAAGCTCGTTCTCTCCATGCTGCTTGTCAAGCCCGAGCAGGCCGCAAAAGTCGCTGAGCCCGATGCCAAGACCCTGGAATTATTTTATAAAGACAACCAAACCAAATATGATGTCCCCGCGTCGCTAAACCTTGATTACGTAATCTTTTCCTGGCGTGACCTCGCGAAGAAACTGACGATTACGCCGGAGGAGGCCCGCGAGTACTATCACTTGAACCCCAAGGAATTCACGGAGCCGGAAACAGTGCGCGCCAAGCACATACTGTTGAAGATACCTGCCGGAGCAAACCAGGAGCAGATTGAACAGATCCGCAAGAAGGCCGAAGAGATCCGGGCAAGACTCAACAGTGGTGAAGACTTTGACAAGGCAGCCCGCGAATTGTCGGAGGACGATGCTACGCGCGAGAAGGGGGGAGATCTTGGCTACTTCTCGAAAGGCTCGTTGAGCCCTCAACTGGAAAGGATTGCGGCCAAGCTGGACGTAGGACAAATATCGGAACCGGTGCGCATCGACCACGGATATGACATTCTCATGGTTACGGACAAGAAACCCGAACAACAGTTAGAGTTCGACGCGGTAAACGACAAAATCGTTGAGAAGCTTTTGCGTGAAAGGGCCCAAAAACAGGTTAACACCGATGCGGATAACTTCTATGAAATGGTCTACAGGACCGAGCAACTTGATGAACCAGCTAAGAAGTTCGGTTTTGAGGTACACAAAGCTCAAGGCGTTACCAAGGCCAGCGGAATACCTGATGTGGGCAATGATGCCAAAATTATGGACCAAGCTTTTGATCTCAAAACCGGCGAGGTTTCCAGGCTCCTAAAGACTGATGACACCTACCTTGTCTTTAAGATATTGGAGAAGACCAAAGAGCGGACACCTACACTGGACGAAGTTCGCAGCACGGTCGAACAAGACTATAGTAAGCATGAGGCGATGGCAAATGCCGTCAAAAAGGCCGAGGAGATCATCCAGTCCCTGAAAACCAAGTCCTCAGACCCTGAAGAGATCGCACGCAAATTTGGATTGAAATGGGAGACCCTCGATCCGGTTTCGAGAACCGCGGGCATCGTTCCTCAACTGGGAAATACGCCGGAAGCGCTTGAGGTTCTCACAACCGTGTCTCCGGAGTCCCCGCTCTTCCCGCGGCCTGTGACGACTTCCGGAGGGGCTGCCGTGGTACGCTTAAAGGATCTTGAACTGGCTAGCGAAGAACAGTTCGCGAAGGACGCGGCCACAGTTAAGGCATGGGTTAAAGAAGTTCGAAGAACGGAGTTCCTTCAGGGCTGGCTTCGAGTCATGGCAGAAAAATCAAAAATCGACATGAATGAAAAAATCTTCTGAAAACTTTTGCCAGATTTTGTTAAGGTTCATGTTTTGTTGAATAATAACAGAAACAAGACAGAATTGTTGAAAACCTGAATTTCGGGCGCGGTTGAGCGGTCGAGGCGCGGAAATTCCTGGCAAAAAACAGTGAAATGCCTTGACAGGAACTGCTCCTGTTGTTAATTTGAATGTGACGCGGGCATAGCTCAGTTGGTAGAGTGCAAGCTTCCCAAGCTTGATGTCGCGGGTTCGAACCCCGTTGCCCGCTCCAGAGAGTGGTTGAGACCACCCGGGTTGCATGTCCCGGGTTTTTTATTGTGGCTCTGATACGAGATAGAAGAAACAGGCGGTCAGTTCAGGAGACGCGAAACAATGGATCGGGATTTGATCCCCTCTCTATGGGCCCTGATAGAGCCAATTTTGGAACCGGAAGCTGTCGAACTTGTGGATCTTGAGTTCAAGTTGGAAGGGGGCCGATGGGTTCTCAGACTTTTTATAGACACTCCTCGAGGAGTGACGCTGGATGTCTGCGAACTTGTCAGCCGGCAAGTAGGCGCCATGCTTGATATAAAAGACCCCATCGAGCATCGTTACGTTCTCGAAGTTTCATCACCCGGAATCAATCGGGTTCTGAGGAAAGAAAAGGACTTCAGGCAATTCTCCGGTTCTCCCGTCCGCATCAGAACCCGTCGCAAGCTTGCAGGAAGACGAAATTTTCAAGGGATTTTGAAAGGGATGCAAAATTCAGCAATTGTGTTGGAAGTTGACGGAGCAAGGGTGGAGATAGACCCCGAAAATGTAGAAAAAGCCCGTCTTGACCTTCCCGAAGACGATCTTTTTCGTCAGGATTTGCGCAAAAGAGCCGCGAGAGCAGGGGATTAGCCATGGGAATAAATTTGAATCGAATGATAGACCAAGTCGCAAAGGAAAAAGGTATCGCGCGGGATACATTGCTTGAGGCTTTGGAAGCCGCCCTAGTATCCGCGGCTCGTAAGAAGTACGGGAACCGGGTCGAGCTTGAAGCCCAGTACAGCGAAGATACCGGGGAAGTCGAGATCTTCTTGTTCAAAGATGTGGTAGAGCAAGTTGAAGACTTGACTACCCAGATTGATCTCGACACCGCACGTCAAGAATTGGACCCCGAGGCCGAAATCGGGGACCAACTTGGGGTCAAAATGGATGCTGAGACCTTCGGCCGCATAGCAGCCCAAACTGCTAAGCAAGTGATTATACAGAAGGTCAAAGACGCTGAGCGGGAAAACATCTATGCAGAATACAAGGACCGCAAAGGAGATGTAGTCACCGGCGTGGTCCAGCGTTTCGAAAAGCGCAATATTGTGGTTAACATGGGAAGGGCGGAAGCGATCCTCCCGTTCGGAGAGCAGATACCGCGAGAAAATCACAGACAAGGTGACCGGATTAGAGCGCTGATTCTTGATGTGAGGAGAACTCAGAAGGACCCGCAGATCATTCTCTCCAGAGCGAACCCCGCCTTTCTCGTAAGCCTTTTTGAACAGGAAGTTCCTGAGATCGCCGAAGGCATAGTGAGAATCATGTGCGCTGCCCGCGAGCCCGGGCAACGGGCGAAGATCGGCGTGCGCTCTTCAGACGCTGACGTCGATCCGGTGGGCGCATGTGTAGGCATGAAGGGTTCCAGGGTCCAGGCAGTGGTTCAGGAGCTAAGAGGTGAGAAGATCGATATCATTCCATGGCATGACGATCCCGCTCACTTTGTGTGCAACGGGTTGGCGCCGGCGGAGATTTCGAAAGTCATCATTGACCAGCATAGTCACACTATGGAGGTAATTGTTGCAGACGACCAGCTGTCACTGGCCATAGGCAAAAAAGGCCAGAACGTTCGGTTGGCCGCAAAACTGACCGGATGGAAGATTGACGTGAGGAGCGAGTCCAAGGAAGAGAAAATCAGTGGTGAGTCTTTTGAGCGGCTTTTGGCCATTGACGATATGGATGAGGAGACCGCCACCATGCTGTTTGAAAACGGCTATCGCACGCCTGAAGATATTGCCAAAGCCACCATGGCCGAGCTGACGAGCTTTATGGGAATCACCGAAGAAAAAGGGGTGAAACTCATGCATGGCGCCCTCCGGTACTTGGCCAATCCGCCTGAAGAAGGAGAAGAGATCGAGGAGCCCGGCGAGCATGAGGTGCCCGAGACGACTACTGAACCGCCCCCGGCGGCCGCTGTTGAGGGAGGGGCCGGTTCCTGATCAGCACTTGTGCCAAAGGGCTCAACGATCCGAAACCAAAGGAAAGTGTTAGAGTTCCCAGGCGATGAAAAAGGGCCATGTTCCTATCAGGCAGTGTGTAGGATGCCGTCAGAGACGACCAGCGAGAGAGATGATACATTTGAAAGCAGTTGGAGATACAGTGGTTCTGTCACGTCCGAAAGATAGGCTTCCCGGTCGAGGTTGCTACACATGCCCCAGAGAGGATTGCATCAGAGCAGCCTTTCAAAAAGGGCGTCTCTCCAGGGCATTAAGAAAAAACATTCTCAATTTACCGTCGCAAGAAGAACTCCTGAAGGGGCTCGACGAAGAGAGGTAATCGGATGACCAATTTGACCGTTGATGACCTAGCCCGAGATTTGAAGGTCAAAAACGAAGACTTAGTTAGGGAACTTGTGATCATGGGTTTTCGCGTTGAAGGTCCCGAGAGTCCTTTAGAGACCGATGATCCCGTGGCTTTGCGCGCCCAGCTTGTGACGGTTCTGCCGCAACGAGAAGTTGTGGAACAGCGGATTAAACCCACTGTAATTCGACGCCGAATGAAGCAGCAGCCGGTTCCGGAAGAGCAACAGGAATTGGCGGAACCTTCAGCAGATGTTGTTGAGGAATCGACACCGCCGGTCGAAGCCAAACCCGAAGTTGTTGAGAAGGAAGCGGACCGACTCAAAATCGCGGCGAAGAAAAGCTCAAAGAAAGCAGCGAGGCCCGAAGCCGCGCGAATCATAGAAATGGCCCCCAAGCCGGTAGCCAAACCTGCAAAGGTCCACCCGGTCCGACAGCCGGAGGTCGTCCGCAAGCCGGTAGTTGTTTCGGAGAAGGAAGCGGCTCCCAAATCTGTCAGGGATAAGGAAGTTGCTGAAATTAAGGTAGCAGCGCCCCCAGCCCCGCCGACAGAGCGTCTTGCTAAGGTAAGTGAAGCTCAACCCCGGGAGGCGGCTCCCGGAAAAGAAGAAATGCCGTCAGAAATTGCAGTCGAGGCAAAGACAAAAGCTTTGGTGGAAGAAGCGCCCTTGGAAAAGGTCCCTGAGGCTGAGACATCAGTGCCCAGCGAGGAAAAAAGGCTCGAAGAGGAGCGGCCGGCAAGGAAAAAGAAGAAAAAGGAGAAGCGGATCCAGCCTGCTCAGATCATCGGTCGGGTTGAGCTAAGAAAGGAACCGGTAAAAGAGCCGGAAGCGCCCGAACCGGAGAGAGCGCCTCGTGTGGCCCGTCCGGCGGTGGTTGAGAGCAGAGAACATGTCCCTCAGGTTTTGCCCCTGGAATTGACTGAAGAAGAAGAACTCAAGAGAAAGAAAAAGAAAGAGAAAAAGGGGCGAGAAATTGTTGAGGAACGAGTTGAAGAAGGCAGGACCGGAATCCGCCGTCGCAAAGAAGTGCTTCTGCGCGATGAACTTTATGACGATCGGCCGCGGGGCGGTCGTCTGCGCGGCAAAGGGAAGAAGCCAAAAGTTCGAAAGACTGAAATTACAACGCCAAAAGCGATCAAGCGGCGCATTAAATTGCCCGAAATGATCACGGTGGCTTCTCTGGCTCACAGAATGAGCATCAAGGCGTCTGAAGTAATCCAGCATCTGTTGACATTGGGAGCAACGGCCACAGTGAACGAAGCCATCGATTTCGACACAGCCACTATCGTAGCATCGGAATTCGGCTTTGAAACGGAAACGAGCGAGCGCTCTGAAGGCGAAATACTTCAGGTCGACATGCAAGCGAGCCATGAAAACCTTAGCCCCAGGTCACCCGTGGTAACGGTGATGGGTCACGTGGATCATGGCAAGACATCTCTGCTCGATGCCATACGATCCACACATGTCACCGAACAGGAGGCCGGCGGCATCACGCAACATATCGGAGCTTATAAGGTCAAGACCGACAGGGGGGAACTGGTATTCTTAGACACGCCCGGTCATGAAGCTTTTACCGCTATGAGGGCCAGAGGCGCTCAGGTGACCGATTTCGTGGTCCTGGTAGTGGCTGCGGACGACGGGGTCATGGAGCAGACCAAAGAAGCTATAAACCATTCCAGAGCTGCGAACGTGCCTATCATAGTGGCAGTGAATAAAATTGATAAGCCTGAAGCGGACAAGGACAGAGTCATCAGAGATCTGAGTGAATACAACCTGATTCCGGAGGCCTGGGGCGGGGACACCCTATTCTGTTATGTCAGCGCCAAGACCCTCGAAGGAATTGATGAGCTGCTTGATCTTATATTGCTCCAGGCGGAGATGATGGAACTCAAGGCCAATCCGAATAAGACGGCAATGGGGACCATAATTGAAGGTCGGTTGGACAAGGGCAAAGGCCCGGTGGGCACAATTCTCGTGCGAGAAGGCACATTGAAATTGGGTGATCCTTTTA
This sequence comes from Desulfomonilaceae bacterium, assembly GCA_035506215.1. Taxonomy (GTDB): domain Bacteria; phylum Desulfobacterota; class Desulfomonilia; order Desulfomonilales; family Desulfomonilaceae; genus DATJPW01. The sequence continues at coordinate 8,225 of DATJPW010000067.1, read as the reverse complement.
TAGCGGGTATCCATTACGGTAAAGTACGCAGCATGCTGGACCACGAGGGTCGCAGCGTCAGCGAAGCCGGACCTGCTACTCCTGTGGAAGTCCAGGGATTTTCAGGAGTACCCGACGCGGGCGAATCTTTCTTGGTGGTCGAAGAGGAGAGACTGGCCCGACAGGTGAGCGTTCAGCGGCTAGAGAAGCAGAGGGTCCATGAAGCCGCTGCGATAGGCCCTGTGTCGCTGGAAGACCTGATGGCTCGCATGCAGGAGCAGGAAACAAGGGAACTTAATCTGATTATCAAGGCCGACGTCCAAGGATCTGTTGAGGCCCTTAAAGAATCACTATTGGGAATCTCCGCCCAGGAGATAAAGGTCAAGGTAATTCACAGTGGCGTGGGCGGTATTACGGAATCGGATGTCATGCTTGCGAGTGCATCAGGCGCGATCATCATCGGGTTTAATGTCAGACCAAGCCCGAAAGCGACCCAACTGGCCGAGCAGGAGAAAATAGATCTTCGTTTATACACAGTAATTTATGAGGTAATCGAAGATGTGCGAAAGGCTATGGAAGGGATGCTGGCCCCCATCGAAAAGGAAGCGATCCTTGGACGTGCCGAGGTCAGGCAGATTTTCCATGTGCCGAAGATCGGCACTATTGCCGGTTGCTACGTGGCTTCAGGAAAGATTGAAAGGTCGAACCAGGTAAGATTGATCCGAGATGACGTGGTAGTATACCAGGGGAAAATTACCTCGATGAAGCGTTTTAAGGATGATATCAAAGAGGCAGTCGAGGGTTATGAATGCGGTATCGCCTTGGAAAACTACAAGGACGTGAAAACGGGTGACATAGTTGAGGCCTTCACAATAGAGAGAGAAGCCGCAAAGCTTACTTGATGTTGTGGGAGACTCGTACGCGGTGCTGGAGGACCCGGTCGGAGCCCGGGGGGAAGCCGAACATGGTAGTTGGTGTAAGTATTATCGAACTCTTAATCCATGACTCCGCTTCCCTAAAGGCCAAGCGTCACGTAGTCAAGAGTATCCTTGGTAAAGTCCGGAGCAAGTTTGACCTTTCTATCGCTGAAGTAGATAATCACGATAAATGGCAACGATGCACCATAGGCTTTGCCGTTGTAACTAACGAACGAGGTCATGCGCACAGCTTGCTGGAAAACATCACGGCGTACGTGGAAAACCTGCACATGGCTGAAGTTATAGATTCCAAAATAGAGATTGTTAATTATTAAGAAATGTAATCGTTGACCCACGCTTTTGCCTGCCCTAGAAGACCTGAGCCATGACCCGATTCAGAAAAGACCGCGTTGCCGAGCTTATCCATCAAGTGATCGCTGATCTGCTCGTCTCGAAGATAAAAGATCCTAGAGTTCAAGGTGTTACCATAACCGATGTCGTGTTAAGCTCCGATCTTAAATCCGCCAGGGTTTACTTCTGCAGCCTCAACAATGAGCAGTCCGTTACGCACCAACGAGGCCTTGAAGCCGCGGAAGGGTTCATCAGACGCCAACTGCGGCTAGAACTCGATCTCAAATACATTCCCCAGCTTTCTTTTTTTTACGATACGGCCTTTGACAATTCCGCAAGGATCAGCAGATTACTTAAAGACCTCGCGGCACCGGCTGCAGACGATGATTAATGAAATCGCTTCGATTCTAAGGACTGAGGATTGCTTCCTCGTGGTCACTCATATCAATCCCGATGGCGATGCGCTGGGATCGCTATTGGGCATGCATCTCGCATCGCTTGAAATGGGCAAGCGGTCATGGGCGTTGTGTGCGGATAAGGTGCCAGAACTTTACAACTTCTTACCTGGGCATGAACAAATAATATCCGACGCAGCCGATGTGGCTGATACACCGAGATACATAATCGCGGTAGATGTGGCCGTTGAGGACCGAATTTCTGGCGATCTCTCGAGTTTTCGCAGCGAGGCAGATTTGATCAACATAGACCATCATGCGACCAACCCGCGATTTGGGGATTTCAATTTCGTCCAAAACAGCGCGTCGTCTACGGCGGAACTGGTTCATGAGATTTTGAAAGCCGCAGGGTACAATCTGTCTCCCGATGTCGGAAAATGTCTGTACACCGGTCTGGTTACCGATACAGGTGGGTTCCGCTTTTCAGGCGTCAACAGCCGGACACTCACGCTCGCCGCAGAAATGCTGGCTGCCGGTTTTGATTCCTATGAGGTGACTCGGCCCCTTTTTGAGGAGTATCCCCTCCGTCGCATGTATATGGAGCGGCTCGTCCTGGAAAGGGTGGAAGTCCTACTGGGAGGAAAGCTCGTTATGAGCACGCTTTACTCAGAGGATTTCAAGAAATTCGGGGCTGAGATGTCCGAAACCGAAAATCTGGTCAACAGGCTACGAGAAAATCAAGGTGTCATGGCCGGAATCCTGTTCACGCAGATGTCCGACAAACTAATTCGAGTGAGTTTCCGTTCCAAGGATTCTTTAGACGTATCATCTATCGCAAAAACTCTTGGCGGCGGCGGGCACCGGCATGCTGCCGGTCTCAGGTCCACCCTGCCCCTTCAGGAGTTGAAAGACAGGATAATCCAAGCCGTCGCTCAGGCGCTTGATTCGCAATCAAGCTGAAAACCTGATATTTGTACGATCTCGTCTACCAATACCAAATTCTTGATGAACCAGTCGCGGCTCGCCGCGAAGCCAACCAGATTACTTGCACGAGTCGCCACAATTCTTGACGTTTTGCACAGCCTGCAACTCTAAGAAGCTGGCAGGGCCCGGCGTCCCTGCCGGGCCGCAACTAATTTATGTATGAAAATGTGTCGGCACGGAGAGGCTGTCTCAGAATTCCATTCACGTCGGGAATCGTGCCACGACGGTCGCCGGCGCTAAAGCACCGGCCTACTTTCAATCGGCCCAATGGGCTCAAATAGGGAACGTCCTGAAGGGACGGTTGACAGTAGCCCGGTAATTCATTGCCGGGAGAGGAAACATCGTGCCACGATTCTGTGACGCCAGCCCATCGCCGGCTATGCTGTACATGCCGTTGGTAAGACCTACCACCGTGTAACTGTTTTTCCCTAAGGTCACAATGTCGCCGAGTCGGAGACCTAATATTTTGTCAGCAATCATTTCATAGTGGGCTGCCCCAAAATGGCGTCCGGCAATGAGAGGGAGCCACTCGCCTTTGTCTTCCGGCCATGAGAGTCCCTGGATCTGCATCCTCAGAGGTGTGCTGAAATGTTCCCGTTGGACTGAATAAGTTACGAAGGCGCGAGTGCTACGGACACCGGGCACAGCTCGCAAGCGATCTTCCAGGTTCCTTGGGATCCGGGAAATTTCCGCAAAAGGCCCCTTTGTTCCGTTTTGGACGACCCACAAGTCGGCTCCGATCTTATCGACGAGGAGAGTAGCCTCCTCTATAAGACCCCGGTAAATGCCTCCCATGCCCATGACGAGCATGAGAAGCATGCCGATCCCCAGGGCGGTCAGTAAGAACCGGGAAAGGTTGTGGCGTATGTCACGAAGCGCAAGATTCATTGGATGTGGACCTTTTGTTTATCCGTCAGTTGAGACGGGTCAGGAGCGATGATCACCAGCTCATGGGCGGAAAGCCCTTTGGTGATTTCTACTTTTTCGATACCCCGTAGGCCCGTAGATACCTCTCTCCACAGTGCTCGCCCATTATTGACGACGTACACGCCGGCTTTGCCTTTACTCCGTGCGACGGCGCGAACCGGGACATGTGTTGCGCCAGGCTTTCTGTTTATCTCTATGTAGACCTCTGCACGTTGCCCCACCCCCCAATTCGCAGGAAGCGTATCAACCCCAACGTCCACACGAAATTCACGCGTTTCGCGGTCCACCTCTTTACCCAATCGAACAACTTTGCCCGGATACTGTTGAAGGGACTCGGATCGATAGACAACCCGTGCCGATTGCCCGGGAGCAAGTGCAGACATAGCTGATTCATCGACCCATGCAGAAATCCACAGCTCTTTAGTCGACACCAGCACGAAAATGGAGGCTCCCGGAACGATGACATCCCCGACTTCCCGATCCCGTCGAACTATCAACCCATCAAACGGGCTGAAAATGCGAGTGTCCGCGAGCCGGGCCTGCTGAAAATGTAATCTTTCACGTGCGGCTACCACCTGGCGTTCTGCTTCGGTCACCGCTGCCAATGAGCGCGCTTCCTCCGCTTGCGCAACAGAGAGATTCTGAGAGGTCTTGTCCATGAGTTCCTGAGAAATGCTTTTGGAAGCCAGTAGTCCTGCATAGCGATCATAGTCTCGACGAGCTTGATCCAATATCGCCAATGAGCGCTTCTCATCGGCTCTCACTCTTTCCACCGTCGCTTCGCTTGCATTCAGCACCGCTTCCTGGGCGGCCACTTCTCGCTTGAGGTCAGAGTCGTCCAGTCGAGCCAAGAGTTGGCCGCTCTTGACCCAATCATTTTGGTCCACAAGAAGTTCCACTATAAGTCCCTGAATTTTTGAGCCGATCAGGGTCTGATAATGAGCTTCGAGCGTTCCGGTGCCCATTACTTCCGCAACCACTTCCCCGACTGCCACCGGCTGGGTTGTAACTGTGACAGGAACAAACATTACCTTGTAAACGAGAACGACAACCGCTGCGACCAGGACGGCCTTTTTCCAGTATTTGCGTATAGCAGCGGACAATGCGGTATTCATAGCGAGTCGATTTTCGTTCATGGCTGCCACCTTCGTGATGAAATCATCTTCTCTGCACAGGTTCTGTTTTTCCATAGCCGCTCGGGGTAACGCTTCAACCAACGAGACTCGTATATAAGTAGCATGCTAACTAATTGAGCAAAAAAATTATGCGCCTAGATTCCGTCGCACGCGCTCCAGCACTCGCTTCACGGTCTCTATTTCTGCCGGGTGAATTCCGCGATATGCCTGATCCAGCAGGGCTCGGGCCATTTGGGATACCTCCTCCCAGACCTTAAGTGCCTCATCGGTGAGCACAACGCGGTTCACACGCCCGTCGTCGGGATCGGGCTGCCGCGTCACCCATCCATCACGCGCCATTCGATCCACCAGCCTTACCGTCGTTGCCGGCGTTATCGAAAGCAGGCTAGCCAGTTCTCCCTGAGACAAGGGGCCTAAGGCGGTGAGGTGCGCCAGCGCCAGAAACTGCGCCCTGCTGACCCTTGTCCCCTTGAGTCTATCCTCCAGGACAGCCACGAACGCTTTGAACGTGATGTTGCAGTGAAAACCTAGACTCTCGTATGGGTCGAGGCGTGGCATGACAATCTCCATATATATGTAGTATACTAATCATATGCCGCAACCTTGTCAACAAAAAAATCGGTCTTCGATTGGAGGGGTGAGTTCGGGAGAACGCCCGAGACAGGCTTGCGCGGCGCGCTCGCCACTTTAATGCTATTCAGCATCCTGGCCGCTGATCCGAAAGCTCCCCTATACGAGTTTGCTTTCAAACGGTGAATAGTCTGTTCGATCCGGGATGGACCTGAGCGTGCTCAGGTCCATGGCACCCAGATACCGATACTAATCGACACTTGGGTGCCACTGACCTGGGAACCAGGTCAGTGCTGATTTTAAACGAAGTTATCTTCGCCGTTTGAAAGCGGACTATCCCGCCGCCCTCAGGGGTGCCAAGACGTTCAAAATGGCAAGATCCGCCGCATAATACCGGCGATAATGACCGAAGATAGATGCAGAGGATAACTTTTCCCTTGACAAGGAACTTGTGATAGTCCTAGAATAATTATTTAAAGATAATCATTATCGACAAATAACAAATTGCGGCACTAAAAAAGGTCCTGATGCCTTTTGATGATTCAAGAGAAAGTGAAGCCCGGCTCCAACAAATGCTTTCGAAGCTCAAGAATCACAATTGCCGAATCACTCCCCAACGTTTGGCAGTGCTGCGAATCCTGGCTGGCTCTGAAGAACACCCAAGCGCTGAGGACATCTACGAGAAGGTGAGAAACGAGTTTCCGACAACAAGCCTGGCCACCATTTACAAGACTATTGCGTTGCTCAAGGACCTCAATGAAGTACTCGAACTAGGATTTCCCGATGGTAGCAATAGGTACGACGGGACCAAGCCCTTTCCTCACCCTCACGTGATTTGCACTAGGTGCCGGAAAATCATGGACCCTGAGCTGATCAGTCTCGATGAACTGAAGGATGAGATTGGCAAAAAGACAGGCTTTAGAATACATTATCATCGATTGGACTTCTTTGGTTTATGTCGGGAATGTCAAGATGATAGGTGACACAGAATTTTTTTTGGCCAAGAAGAGATAACAGTTCTTGGGAGATAACGATTCTCGATAAAAACATTGGCATTTGCAGCTCAAGGTCAGAAAATACAACCATCTCACTGACAGAAGCAGGAGGGGGGCCCAAAGAAAAATAAGTTTGGAGACAGCAACGATCGGGGATTTCTAAGGGCCAGGGTTGCACGCGGCGAGAACGGCCGTGGGGAAATGGCGGTTTCGGACGGCCTCTGCGAAAGTCCGCTGTTATGAGCTTCCTCAGCCGGCCTGCACTACAGGGACAGAAAGTGAAGACAGCTGCTCCAGTAGTCAGTGAAATGAGTGTCTTGGCGGTGTCGAATTTGTCTTTTTCCACGAGATCTTCCTCGTCAACCTGACGAACCTTGGCGCAGGGGATCCAGACAACGATAGGAGGTAACGTTATGACTGACGACAGCAAGTCCCCGGTAATGGGTGGAGCTAACCAACCCGCTTTCGGCAAAGGCACGACGAACCGGGACTGGTGGCCGAACCAGTTGAACCTGAAGATTCTTAACCAGAACTGTCCCATGAGCAATCCGATGGGCGAGGAGTTCAACTACGCTGAGGAATTCAAAAAACTCGACGTGGAGGCCCTGAAGAAGGACCTCTATGCGCTGATGACCGACTCGCAGGACTGGTGGCCGGCCGATTTCGGTCACTACGGTCCGCTGTTCATTCGGATGGCGTGGCACAGCGCCGGCACCTACCGCATCGGCGACGGCCGCGGGGGCGGGGGAGCCGGCGCCCAACGCTTTGCCCCCCTTAACAGCTGGCCCGACAACGTGAGCCTCGACAAGGCGCGCCGGCTGCTCTGGCCGATCAAGCAGAAATACGGCCGCAAGATCTCTTGGGCCGACCTCATTATCCTCGCCGGCAATTGCGCGCTGGAGTCGATGGGCTTCAAGACCTTCGGCTTCGGCTTCGGGCGCGAGGATATTTGGGAGCCGGATGACACCTACTGGGGTGCCGAAAAAGAATGGCTGGCTACGAGCGACAAGCCAGGGAGCCGTTACACCGGCGACCGGGATCTGGAAAACCCCCTGGCGGCCGTACAGATGGGCCTGATTTACGTCAACCCGGAAGGGCCGGACGGCAACCCCGATCCCCTCTTGGCGGCCAAGGATATCCGCGAGATCTTCGCTCGCATGGCGATGAACGACGAAGAGACGGTGGCGCTCATCGCCGGCGGTCACGCCTTCGGCAAAACCCACGGCGCCGGCCCTGCGTCCCATGTAGGGCCTGATCCAGAAGCGGCCCCCATCGAGGAACAGGGCCTCGGCTGGAAAAGCAGCTTCGGAACGGGCAAAGGCGGCGACACGATCACCAGCGGCATAGAGGTCACTTGGACCCAAACGCCAACGAAGTGGAGCAACAACTTCTTCAAGAACCTGTTCACCTACGAATGGGAATTGACGAAGAGCCCGGCTGGTGCGCATCAGTGGCGACCGAAGGGTGGCGCCGGCGCCGGCACGGTGCCGGATGCCCACGACCCGTCGAAACGTCACGCGCCATCCATGCTGACCACGGACATTGCCCTGAGGGTCGACCCTATCTATGAAAAGATCTCCAGGCGCTTCTACGAGAACCCGGACCAGTTGGCGGACGCGTTTGCCCGGGCGTGGTTCAAGCTGATCCACCGCGATATGGGTCCGCGCTCACGCTATCTCGGCCCGGATGTGCCAGCAGAAGAACTGATCTGGCAAGACCCGGTGCCCGCAGTCGATCATGAGTTGATCGACGCACAGGACGTCGCAAACCTCAAGGCCAAGATCCTTGCTTCGGGCCTGTCCATCTCGCAACTGGTCTCGACCGCCTGGGCGTCGGCATCCACGTTCCGTGGTTCCGACAAACGCGGCGGTGCCAACGGGGCGCGTATTCGTCTGGCGCCGCAAAAGGATTGGCAAGTCAACCAGCCCGACCGAGTAGCTAAGGTCCTTAAAGACCTTGAGGAAATCCAAA
>DATJPW010000066.1:0-2712 GCA_035506215.1 Desulfomonilaceae bacterium | reverse complement strand
GCCGCCAGCGGAAAAGCCGGTTGCGTTCGAGGGTGTTCAGGCTCCCTGGACAAGTAATCTCATTCGCTTCGTAATACGATATTGCCCATTCTTTCAGTGCGGCCGCACCGGTCTTTTCATTGAGGTCCCCAAAAACAGGTTCGCCCGGTTTTGGGCCGAGGACGCCCTTGGCCATCAGGCAGGCGGCCAGCTCCGCAAGAGGCAAACGGAGCAGTTGACGTGTTCTCCGGGCGAAAGCGTGCTCATCAATCGGCTGGCCGCTACGGAAGCGTTCCTGGCTGTGGGTGCCCTGCCCGAAGTACCCGAGCGAGCTCAGCTTGAGCCGCATTCCCCGCAGAACTTCATTCCCGCTGGGTTCTCAAACTGGCAGTTTCGGCACTGCATGACTTCCCCCGAGAACCAGTGGAAGGAGGGTTACCAGGGACGCAGTTACATTCTGACGGAACTCACCACGAGTAAAATGGTAACGCTGATCCCTGCCCTAATATCCTATTTAATAACAGACCACTAGCCTTTGTCAATGAAAGATCGGTTGTTAGTGAATTACTAATCATGTGTACCTATGGTAAGGGCCGTTGCGGCACACAAGAAGGTCGAACTAGGACGATAGCCAGCGCATTACCAGATCACGTATCCACATCAGGGTTCGACCCTTTTTGTCCACCCCTCGCGCGGTCCACACAAATCCCTCGTCATTGCGACTCGTGATACGCCCTTCTAGCATAACAGATTCGCCGTGTACACATTTTCGAGAAAAGCCGAGTTCCCCAATCTTGTGGGGAATTACTCTTCCGAAGTCATTGAGCGGCTGTTCATCAAGGGACCTAGGACTGCCGGTCTCTGCGGGCGTACGCTCCCGGATCGGGCGAGAATGCCTGGAGGACTTCTGTCCTTTGGGTTCAACACCCTTGTGATCGCCCATGGTCTTGCCTTCAACGTTTGCTTGGCGTTCCTCGTGATTTCTCCGCATCTCCAGGTAGAAGTTGCCGCACATTTGCATAAGTGCCTCAAGCAGATATGGGGAGTACTGATAACGGGTTTGCAAAGGCGCAGCGAAATCCTCAGCCTCACGATATTCGAAACGGGCTCGAACAGCATCAGCTCCGGTACCCTCAATTGTTTTCAGCACCCTGTACCTGCCTTCGTGGAAGCTATTGCGATATGATTTCAACACCGTTTCATGACTCATAGCTCTGCCGTCCAGCTCCTCTTTTTTGATAGGAAAGATCTGCGGCCCCAAAGATGAGGATCGGACCTCACCGCCCAGAACCACTTGAGCTTTGTAGTTCAAGACTGTGCGATCCAAGACGCGTCCCGTCGGAGAGACCTCGCGGCTGGCAAGAGAGACCTCGCAGACGATTTCTCCCGCGCTGGCAGGAACCCGCCGGCACAAAATCTCCGAGTGTCGTCCAATACCAGGCGGGCATTCCAGAATTTCCAGGAACTCGGCTTCACGTATGGCACGCACCGGCAGATGCGGATAAAGCATGTGCGCGGCCTCCATAAAAGCCTCAATGACCATAATTGCCGAGACCAACTGGTGTTTCACGAACGGGAACGGCTTGTGGTCCAAGAGCCATATGTCTTTTTCGAGCGAAAATACTTTGACCGCGTGCAATTCTCCTTTAAGCAAATCAACCTTGGTAATTGAATCAATCATGGGAAACTGTTCTTTCGGGAACAGCACCGTTCCGGACTTCATTGACTGTGTTTTTGAAGGCAAACTTGTCGAGTCAAGCAAAACGGTCGAGACTTTAGGCAAGGATCGCATAAAAAGGACCCAGTCATCATCGGTTCCCGTGACCAATTCCCGGCTGAAAAGAGCGCCCAATTCTTCCGTATGCAGATAGCCCACATTCATTCTTTTCATCAGCACCCGGATTTCCTGGTCTTCGGCCATTCCTACCCCTTCAATAGGTGGGAGCATCAGAGACTTGCACATCAGGAAAGGGGTTTGTGCCTGGAGCTGGGCCACCAATGCAGACATCGCTCTGTTTCCTGCCGTATAATTGGCTTGTCCGGGATTGCCCAGGATTGCCGCCACCGAAGAAAGGCATACGAAGAATTTCAGGCCGGCATTCCTGGCGGCTAAGTGCAAGTTCCAGGCCCCACGCAATTTCACATCCAGGACTGAGGAAAAGTCTTCAGGGGACATTTTCTCAGCAAAGGAGTCTCTTAGTATTCCGGCGCCGTGAACAATTCCGTCTATCCTTCCGTGACGCTGCACGATCTGCGAAATAACTGATTTCGTCCACTCTGCATCGGTCACATCGCAGGTGTAGTACTCTGCATCAATCCCGGCAGCACGCAGGTCCTCTACATTGCGGATGATCTCCAGGGCCTTCAGAGTCGATGCCGTCTGCGGTTCATCTCGAGCGGTTACATCAGAGGGCAATCGAATGTAATCAATGGCCGGATCCAGCGTTGTCCGTCCCAGGAAGACTAATCGACAACCAAGAGGCGCTAGGATGCGTGCCAGTCGATGTGTTATGCCACTGGCCCCACCTGAGAGAACAACCACGTCTCCTCGAGCGATATCCGGTTGACCCGCCTCCGTGAAGGAGCTTAAGGCTGGCTGCCACTCCCTGGTCAGAAGCTTGCCACCTCGGAATATGGCCTCCAAGACCGGCTGGTTTCTATCAAGCGTCGCAGCGGCGACTGCAGAGAAATCCGTTTGTTCGTCCATCCGAATTGCGCGGAATTGGACGGATG
>DATJPW010000065.1:0-5050 GCA_035506215.1 Desulfomonilaceae bacterium | reverse complement strand
TTGGCCAGCCAGCTTTTATATCGTCAGCCTGACCTCCCTGTTTTATTTTGCCTCATTGGGCATCCGGGCCATATATTTTCCCCGACGTTACCTGGAACCATCCCATCCGAGCCGGGAGGTATTGCCTCCCGCGCCTTAGACATATGGTTGGCAGAAAGTGGTAGTTCGTACGTGCAGTATAATAAGCCCGCCAAACGGATCGGTGAGTTTGAAAAGCGTGATGAATATGTTGTAACAACTTTTTAGCCATGGTCGCTTATGGAACGTCACCTATGAACGCTGAGAGTAATTCCGTATCTTTAACCGAAAAAATCCGGGCTGCCTTCGCAGAGAACGGACGTCGTAGAACGCAGCCGAGGAATCGGATCGCTACCCGGCTGGCAGAGTTGGCTGCCAGCGGCCAGGATTTTAGTGTGGAAGACCTCTGGCACGACCTACAGCAGTACGACCCGCGCCTGGGTCGCGCAACTGTTTTTCGAGCGGTCGAGATGCTGGTCAACATGGGATTGCTGAATCGGATCGAATTTTCAGATGGAAGCCATACTTATCGGGCGTGCGGGGACAGTCACCATCATCACCTTACCTGCAAGAAATGTCATCGTGTCGTGGATGTCGATGTCTGTATCCCGGATGCACAATTGGTCGAGATCGGGGAGCGAACCGACTTTGAGATCGAAGGACATTCCCTGGTTCTATTTGGGGTTTGCGCAGATTGCCGGGAAAAGTAGTGTCGTCGGCAAAATATAAATCAATGTGAGTGAACTTCGCCGTCCGTTTCAGGACCGAGATAGGGACGAATTGTCCCCAGCCGATCGCTGTATAGCGCCAACAAGGTGGCGATGAAGGTGGAAACAGGGACGGCGGCGACCAACCCGACTGAGCCGACGATAGTCCGTACGATCTCTTCCGCGACCGAAGCCACGTTGATCAACTGACCATAATTCCCCCGGGCAAGCGAAAAAAGCAACAACAAGGGAAGTGCAACTCCAGTATAAGCCATGACCAGGGTATTGACCGTCGAGGCAATATGGTCCTGCCCAATGCGATAGGCCTTCCCAAAGAGGCCCCTTAGCCCAAGGGCCTGATTGGCTTCTCTCAGTTCGAAAACCGCTGAGGCCTGGGTAATGACCAGATCATCCAGCACACCCAGGCTGCCGATGATAATCCCACCCAAGAGCAAGCCGCGCAAGTCAATTTTTATGCCTGGCATCTGAATGAGATACATGGCTTCCTCGTTCCCGTTGCCGGTCAGGAGCGCAACCTTCACGAATAACCATGCCAGCACGCCGGTGATGGCCAAGCTGACAAGAATTCCGATTACGGCAGAATGGGTTTTAATATTCCAGCCGTAGGTCAGGTAAAGAGTTACTATCAGTAGAATCATCGAGCCAATGATGCTCACCCGGACCGGATCTTCCCCATGGATGATATGGGGGATGATATATCCGATGACGACCACAAAGCTGAATGCCAGGGCAAGCAAGCTCCGAAATCCTTTCCAGCGGGCGACGCTCAGAAGGGCAACGATAAAGACAGCCAGCAAGATCAAAATCGGGCGGGTCCGGACTGCGTCGGCGTAATCTATCGAAGTACTTCCATCTGGGCCAGTACTAACCACCACCATCATTTCGTCTCCGGTTCGGAAGTGGATTCCTTCCGGTTGAATCTGGTCCTTCCCATAACTCACCTGCCCAATAGTACCTTTGAATTGGCCAGATAATATCTTCACGCTGAGTATTTGATAAGCCTGATTGACCCCATTCAGGTTTACCGTCCCCTGGTCGATTATTTGTAGAACTTGTGCGGGAACCGTCTCTGACCCGAATCCTTCATTCGTAGGTGAGGGTAAAGAAGTTTCAAGAAAATAGGGCAATCCCCAAACAATAAAGGCGAGAACTGCCAGTGTAGATACGATAGTCAAGATAATAAAAGTGGTCATGGGTTTTTTCATTTCCTGCCTCGTTTCGTTCTTATCAGTCAGACTTGTCGAGCGAACAGCCCGGTATTATACTATATAGGTCTAAATAGTTACTTAAAGGAGATCAGCTATGTGTATGTTTTGTGCGGCCGTACCGGTCGCTGCAGCAACGGGTACATCCTTGGATAGCAAACAACGCAAGAATAGCCTGGCGAAGGGTCATACCCCGAAACGTATTCGCCCCTTTGTGCTTTTGACCATGATCGTGATCTTTTTACTGATCGTTGGGTCGGTGCTTGTTCACACGCGATTTACCCGGTTGTGGTTATAGAATTATTTTGATAGGGTGGGTAAAGAAATCATTTCGTTTTGGAAAACCAGAAAACCAATAATCGTAAAGATGCATTCGAATGATATAAAATGGATGCTTCGCGATCAAGCTTGCTAATCCAACAGATAAGTAGAACGATTGTTCTTGTTCAAAAAAGTGGAGCCCGTTTTCTATGGGGGAGGGGAGCTTGATTCTTGGCTCTAAAGCTATTCTCACAAATTTTAGACGCGATCTAAAATAGCCAGGATCTACCAAGCATTTGCTAAGTAGAATAGAGATTAATGGACTGGCAGGGAGGGGAGATACGCTAAATTGCAGTGGCGGTTTCTTTATTTGTTAGGCTGTCCACTCCACGGGATTTACTTACTTGACAAGTGTTTGAATTGTGGGCACCCCATTGATCTCTTTGCTTCATCGCCAATTCACCCCATGTGTGTTAGGTGTGGAGGCAATTTGTTTCATGGTAAAACACCGTACATGAACAGTCATGAACTGCGATTATCGGAGCTAAGGTATACCGACCTGGAATATCTATTGATTTCACAATCAGGTGTCCATTATCGAAGAGCAGCGAAACAGTTCGTGACAATAATTCTACAAGCCGACCACCAACTAGAGAGCTTGGAAAATTATCTCTCGTTTGCTGATGAGGGTGATAATTATTTAATTGAGGCTTCAAGTAATTATAGGTATCTCGAGAAAATTTTCTCGCCTGAAAGATGCTTCAGGATAACGTCCAGCACTCTAAGCGATTTGGCTTATTCACTGGCAGATCCAACCCGCCGATGACCAAGCGAAGATCCTTGGGTTGACGCACTTCTACGAATAGTTGGTCTCATTTGTTTCTGATATATAAAGGGTCGTAACGACCCATTATATATAGGGGTAACGAGCAATTTTGGGCGGAAACGGCAAGCAAGTATTCACATCCAGTATTCCCTGCTCCAAAGACCGTTACCCGCGATCTGGCATGACAAGAAGAAAATGCAGATCAAGCGCCTATCTTGATTTTCTTCTTTTTCGATAATCGCTCGACGTGGATTTTCGTTTACAGACACCGTTGGTTTCCGGCTTTACTTACATTTCCGTTTTGCGCGATAATAAACTGATATTAGATTGTCCACGGATCCAATCAACCAGAGCGTAGGAGGATGAAACATGGGTAATCATGTCGGGTATTTTATCTTAGCTGGTCTGATTCTTCTTTCCATTGCTTTTGTCATCTACACCAAACGAGAACAAAATTCTCCGGCCGGTCGGGAAAGAATCAGACGGATGAAAGAGGAGAAAGCCGCAAAGGAATCCGCTGCTTCTATCAAGATAGATTCTATTCTGAAGGATTATTCCAAAGGTGATACTCTGTTGGTTTACGGAGTTGCATATTGGGATACGCTTAGTACAACGGCTGACACTGTTTTCAATAAGGTGGCAGGTGCTGTACTTCTGGGGGGGATGGGGACCACTCTCACGGGAACTACTCACCATTTTGGCCTGCTGGCGGTAAGCAGTAAGAATCTCTTTCTGATTGAGACGAGAACATTGTCTGGGGAAGTTCATCAAGCTAGCGAGCTAGTGCCAGTTTCAGATTCCGAAAAAGCCCAATGCTTTCCTTTGGAGAATCTTCACCTGATTGCACAAACAAATGTACTCATTATCAGTGGCGCTTTGAATATGAAAGCTACTTTTCCAGAATCTTTTATCCCCGAAAATGCGCAAAAGCCGGATGAGATTGTCAAGGTCGTGAGTCGAGAATTGCAGGTACTATTTAATGACCAATCAAAAGGGCTTTAGGGTGGATGCACCGGAAGGCTGCATGAGAAAAACTTTTAGCGTACTTCTATATGTCTTGCTGTGCTCTGTTCTTGGCTCCTGTGCGCCTAAAGCACCGGCGATCAGCGGGCGCATCTTGTTTACGGATAGTTTCAGATGTGTGGACGGGAAGTTTAACCTGTACGAATACAAAGCCGGTATGGCAGCACCCGTCCAGATTTCGACTGTCCCCTGCGACGACCGCAGCGGGTTCTACATCCCGTCCCGTGACCACCACATTCTCCTCTTGAACAGCGCTGACGCAAGCCAAAGAAAGTTCGTCGACCTCACGACGGGCAAGGCCATTTCTGCTCCAGAAAAAGACCCGCCTATTGAAACATCGATGGACGCATGGGATTTCTCACCGGATGATCGCTATTTCGCTCATACCGACGTCGCCGGCGATCGTGCCGACCTGTACATTTTTGACCTCCAAGAGGGCAAAGACTCCATTCTGTTCAAAAATCCCTGTAGTTATTATCAGGCGGTGACTGGACCAATGGGTGGAAGTGAATACAAATGCCCGCGACTCGGAAAAGTTGCCTGGCTTGACAGCACCACCCTTATTATCAACGCGTATGTGGGGGAATTGCCTGACGAAGCTTTATGGAGCAAACCGATCCCTCCAAATGCGACATTGATCCTTGATCTTGATGGGCAGGTCTTGCAGACATTTCAACCTGTGCTCCAATTTTGGGGAGTTCGGGGACAGACGATCCTTTTTTACATCGAGGGTCAGGGCAAATCTGGCTATGGTTGGATGGATACTGCTGAGTTAAAGAGCGGCAAGGTGGACCTCCGCCCGCTGGACTCGCGTATCGACCAGTTCCCCCAGGGTTATGAAGGTGACGTTACCCGGATACTATATCCAGACGTCACGCCGGACGGTCTATTCATTTTCCAGACTAATTTGGGCTATCACCTGCTGGGAATACACACGGCTTCCGATCTTGGCATCCCTCGTGCCGGCGTTAACAACTGCAATGGGGCCC
>DATJPW010000064.1:0-10881 GCA_035506215.1 Desulfomonilaceae bacterium | reverse complement strand
TTGAACTGCTTTATTTCCCGGTCAGGCCTTAAAAAATTCCTGAAGTCATCGATGGTCTGAGACATGTGCAGGACCTGGTTCATGATCTGTTTGACGGTTTCATCAACATATTCGTAGCTGCATTCACCCTGTTCATAGGTGCTCATGAATCCCTGGATGGTGAGGGCAATCGTATTGAGGGGCTGTCGCCACTGATGGGAAATATTATTTATCATCTCCCCCATGGCGGCCTGGCGGCTCTGTTGCATGAGTAACTGGTCCTTCTCGCGGAGAGCCTCCATCGCTTGAAGACGCTCAACAATCTCCTTCTTCAATGCCTGCTCCGCTTCTTTTCGGCGGGCCTCCCGGTCGAGGTTGTCGATGGCGAAGGATATATCTGCTGCCAATTGCAACAACAACCCGTTAATTTGTCCATGGAAAAAGTTCTTTTCGCCGGCGTACATGGTCAAAGCCCCAATTGTCTTCCCGTTCAATTTAAGGGGTATGGCTGCGCCAGAGTAGCAGCCGTGTTTTTTTGCCTCATTGTACCAAGCGGAGCCACGCGGGTTGCCCAAGAAGTCGTTTATGATTTGTAATTTCCCCTTGCGGATGGAGGAACCGGTAACCCCCATTCCTTCCGGCTCTTCCCTAACGGTAACCCGAATGTTGTCTATACAACCTTCGATTACACTATTACATGCGACAGGTTTCACGATCCCGGATTCCGCTTCCACAAGACCTATCCAGGCTAGTTGGAACCCGCCATGTTCTACTATGACCCGGCAGATTTCCTGGAAAAGCGAGTATTGGTCGGTTGAGCGCACAACGGCATGGTTGACCTCGCTCAGAATCGCGTAGAGGCGGTTCAGGCGCAGTATCTGTTTTTTGGCCTTTTCATGCTCGGTGATGTCCTGGACCGTGCCGACCGTATGAACCGGCGTTCCGAGAGCATCAAAAACGACCTCTCCCTGTTCATGGATAATCCGCTCAGTGCCATCGGTGCTTATGATGCGGTATTCAACCGAGTGCGGCAGATGGTTCTTCAGAAAGGTTTCAAAGGCAGCCTGAACATTATCCCTGTCTTCAGGATGCACAAGCTTCAGAAACGTTTTGTAAGAATCCGCGAACTCCTTCGAAGCCATGCCGAAAATGCGGTAGCACTCCGTCGAGGCAGAAAGGAGATTGCCTGAAAGATCCCAAACCCAGTTTCCCACTCGCGCTATGCGCTGCGCTTCGATCAGGTTCTGTTCGCTATCTTTCATTGCAGCTTCCATGGCCTTGCGCTCGCTGATATCGTAGAAATACCCGGCAGACAGTTCTTTGCCGTCGTGTATCAGGTAGTTGGACGTTACCTCGACAGGGACCAGTTTACCCGAGGCAACCCGATGCAGGGTCTCAAAGCGCATCGATTTCCTTTGCTTCATCTGCTGCCAGACCGTGTCTATATTCCCCATATCGAATACAGGGTCCCAATCGGGAATTCGCATGGCAAGCATCTGTTCGCGGTCCATTCCAAAGTGCGAACAGGCTGCCTGGTTGACATAGACCATTCTCCAGCCATCTTCGGGGTCGATTACATAGATCGAGTCGTTAGTGTTTTCAGTCAAGGTCCTGAAGAAAGACGCTTCCTTCTCAGCCTGCTTCCGCTCCTCGACCTCCTGTGCAAGCTCCAGATTATTAAGGCCCGTTTCGGCCATGATTTGCACCAGGTTCCGGTAGAAGTCCATAATGTTGCTAATCTGTACCCTGGTGAATACAGGGACCCGGCCCAGGGTTTCCAGGTAGCTCTCCTCGTCAAATCCGAATTCCCGCGCTTGCGCCCGGAAATATTCCACATCCGGTTTATCGTCATCGTAGAAAAACTGTCCCGTGAAGAATGTCGCCAGGTGCTCCCCTGCTATAAAGATCGGCACGGCAACATCCCGCAAACCGTTCTTGCACTTATAATCCAGGTATTCGCCGGTAAAGTCGGGCAAATGCGCCTTTATGTAGGCATCGCTTTCCCGGCAACGTTCACAGGCTTCCGGATGGACGCGGTGGAACCGGGTAC
Organism: Desulfomonilaceae bacterium; assembly: GCA_035506215.1. Lineage (GTDB taxonomy): Bacteria > Desulfobacterota > Desulfomonilia > Desulfomonilales > Desulfomonilaceae > DATJPW01. The sequence goes on along the minus strand of DATJPW010000064.1, from coordinate 8,852 downwards.
ATATGTCCTGCCAGCCGGCGGCGACCAAAATGTTTTCATCGGTATCCAGAATGGCCGAAAGCACGCCCGTGATCTTGTAATGCGTCTCCAAAATGTGTTGTATCTGTTCAATATCAACGAGTTGAGCAAAGGCAAGTTTGGTCATTTTATGCGCCTCCTCTGGACGGGGTCAGCGTCTTTAGGCCTGTCTGTAAAATGAATATTGTTGGCTGCCTTAATGCCTGAATTGTCAGCTGGAGTGTTTCCGAACGTGGATAGCCGTTCATGGCGCACATGGCCTGGTTTGCATAGACGATTTCCCCCATGGACACATCCAGAATGAAAACGCAACGAACATATTGTCGAAGACCATTTCCAGTTGCTTCAAATCTGACAGTGATCGACAAATCTCTTTTGTCATGTGTGAACCCTCTTTGGCGAGTTTACTCGACATCAGCAGCCCTTAAATCAGCCCATAGGCTTTGAGTTGCCTGGCTGTGCTCGAGACGAAGACCTTGATGACGGTGATCATAGGTATCGCGAGTAGCACACCGGCGAGGTCGAACAGGATGCCGCCGCCCACGACCCCGATCACCACTACGAGCGGGTGGAGCTTGACCGCGCCGCCGAGGACGAGAGGTTCGTAAAATATGTTCTTGAGCAGCTCTGCCAGTCCCACGGCGGCAATCACCCAGATCGCGACGTTCTCTATGTTCACCATCGGCAGCAGCGGATGGATCTCCTCCGCCAAGAGGGCATAGGCCAGCCCTCCCATCAAGGCGACTGCCGAGCCCAGGTATGGAACCACGCTGGTCGCGCCGGCTAAGATCCCGATGGCAATCGCCCAACGTGGGGGGACGCCCACGATGGCAAGAAGCAACGTCACGGTGGGGCCCAGCAAGGCGCTCTCGAGGAAGATGCCGCGCATATAGTCACCCAGTGCGCTGTCGAGATCTGCAATGACCTCCAGCGCCGGTTCGAACAGGCGGTTGGGGACTGCCCTGAGAAAGCAGCGCTTGATCTCGCCGGTATCGCGCAGCAGGAATAAGAAGACCAGGGGCATTATGATCCACGTGGAAAGGATGCGGCCGAGCGTTGCGATAGGCGTCTTCAAGGCCGGTGTCGGCGACTGTGCAACAGTTGGCGGCGCTGCTCTAATCGACCCGGTTTCCGGGAGTGCATCCGGCACGCGCATCTTGAGTGTTTCGAGATTTGCGCGATAGTAGTCGAACAAACGGTCAGACCCGACCGGCGCTTCGGGGCCACGAGGGTGCGAGGCAAGGAACTGGGTATGCTCTTCCGGCGTAAAGGCGAGAAGCCTGTTGATCTGATCCGCCATAGGATCCATCTCGCCGTGCACCAAACGATAAATCCGGTTGCCTCTGGCCCGCGATTGGTCAAGCCCCATCAGGTTCTTGTATCCTTCGTTGAGCTTGTAGACCGCGCGCACCCTGAGCTCGAGGGCCCCGATTTCGGTGGGCATGATGGAGCGTATCAGGTTCGCGATGAAAAATGCTGCAAGCACAAACACGACAAGTAACAGCCAAACCGCCAAGCCGCGCGGCACCAGGTGACGCTCCAAGCGGACAACGAGTGGACGACAGATGTACGCTATCAAGCTGCCGACCACAATGGGAACGATGAGGCTCCGCAGCTTCCAAAACAGATATGCGGCAACGAGTGCGCCGGCCGCGGCCACGACAGACTTGAAGAGCGTCCCGGCAGGGCTGAAGTCATTGCGGGGGGGCACTGTTCAGGCTCCTTTCCTCGTTGAAATATTCAGCCTCCAAAACAATCTGGAGTCTCATGGCAATGATGTGGGCCAGCTTCTTGAGAATTTTATTCGCCAGGAGTGGAAAGTTGCGGCCGAGGGCTTCCAGGTCGGGACGACCGATGGCCACCAATGAGACCGGACCGCAAGCCCGGGCCGAGGTCCAGTGGACCACATCTGTTCCCACGACCGCCAACTCTTCTAAGGTGGCGGGCGGTTCCAGCGTGACAAGGGGCACTTCTTCCTCATTCCGTCTTCGTCTCACGATCTCAACGACGCCACATCGAACGATGTACATCGCCGTGCCGGGTTTACCCTCTTCATAGATGTACTCGCCGTCCCGGTAGGTCCGCTCGTGGAGGACCCGAGCGAGGCGTCTGAGGTCCCCCTGTGTGAGGTCCTCGAAGAGAGACACCTGCTTGAAGAAGTCCACGAGGCCCAAGCCTCTCTCACCCGCCGCCGTTTTCGGAGGGGGGGCGTACAGCGCGCGCGCCGGATCTGGATTATCCAGCAGGTCAGCGTGCTTGTGCCACTTGAGTAGGATTTTCTTGATTCCGGCGATGTGGAACTTCTCCTTCATCAAAGTCACCCCCCCTCCACTGAAAATTGTCTTGCTTTGGTCTTCGATAAATGTTGCAGCCGTGTTTTGTTGCTCGTGCCATAGCTTTACTCCTTGATGCTGTCGTTATTGTGCTCCTTGCTCTCGATGGTGATATTTCGTCCCGGATGCAACTCCTGCAAGGTCGGCGATTATGCTCATCGTGGCTCCATGGAACCCGTTTATTGCGACTGCTTGGATGACGGAGTCGAGAATTTCAGCCAGCTTGACATTCTTCAACCGGTGACTCTTTGTCTTTTCTACTCGGGTCATGCGCACACGTCGGCAGCTTTGCCCCGGTTCCGCGCTTGCCCTCTGTGACATTGCTGTAAGACCGTGACGTCGGGTAGGCGAAATTTATATCGTCACATTCGGCAAATCTGTCCAGCACGTCTTCCCATATCTCCTGGGTGCTCTCGCGCCTGTGGCGGGATTGACAGACATGACGCACAGTCAGGAGTATGCCGCTTGCCTCGACGGTGGTGAAGACCCTCGGAGTCAGGTCGACCGGGACTATCAGAAAATCCCTCGCATATTCTTTCAGTTTTCTTTCCGCGGGCTCGGCTAGATGCTCGGCATGGGCAACGGCTATCTCATTCAAGATATCCTTGGCTCTCTTCCAGTTGCTTTCGAATGTAACGAGGACGGCAACCTCGTTCCAGATGAAGTCGTGCAATCCCCTGCTATAGATTGCCAGGGGTTCGACGAATATTTTGCCGTTGGGGATATGCACGATTCGCCCGGTTATCTGGTCCGCAAGGACCCAGTTGCCGATCTCCGCGAGGGTGAACCGGAAAGTCGTCAAGTCGATAACGTCTCCTGCGTGAATGCCGATCTGGATACGGTCCCCCACCTTGAATGGCCTCCGCCAGATAATGAACATCCATCCCACCAGGTTCACCAGCGGGTCTTTCAAGGCGATAGCCAGGCCCGCAGATAAAAGTCCGAGAAAAGTGGCCGCGCCGTGAAACCCCTCGATCCATACCCGGCCCACCAGAAATACGGCCAGCACGAATGCAGCATAACCGGAGATTTTCCGCCACTGGTAACGAACCCGCAAATCCTCTGTTTGCCGCCATACCAGCTTCAATATCAGCCATCTTAGAAACAAGACGAATGCAATGCCTGCCAGAGAGGTGAACAATTGATTGTAAAGTCCGACAGGAATACCGGTAGCTTTGTTAAGCCATTCAACGGGGTTTTGCAAAATTTCCTTAACCTTTTCCATGGTTCATTCGTCCTGAACTGTGATTAAATCCCCAATCCCGCTTGCATGTCGGGGGCCTCCCTCACCTTGCTCCAGGCATCGCCGTTGGCAGAAAGGATGGGTAAGAAGGCGTCCACTGCGCCATTACCACTCGCCGACGTAGTTCCTCCTCGGCCATGTTGGGAGCAACACCTTCCTTTTGCGCCTCCATTCCAACCGCTATCGCGATTTCCGCAGCCACCCTTCGGATGTCGGTCAACGGAGGTAGCAGAGACGCTGAAGAATCTCTGAGGACTGGCGAATTGGCGGCGAGCATTCGGGCCGCGGCGAGCATCATCGCGTCCGTGACACGACGAGCGCCAGATACGACAACCCCGAGTCCTATGGCAGGGAAGATGAAAACATTGTTGCACTGTGCGATAGGAATCTTTTTTCCGTCGTGGGGGACGGGCGCAAAAGGTGAACCCGTGGCAATCAGAGCGCGACCATCGGTCCATCGCACCACATCGTCGGCTTTGGCCTCCGACCTGTCGGTCGGGTTGGAAAGTGGAAAGATGATTGGACGCTGAACCTTCCTCGCCATTTCACGAACAATCGTTTCCGAGAAGGCTCCTCCAGCTGTCGAAAGTCCTATAAGGATGGTAGCTGCGATGTTTCCTATCACGTCGGCAAGTCCAATCTGGCCATTCGAGGTTCGCGGCCACCCTGCCACGCGGTCTACCGGCTGGGCGTAGACAGCCTGCTCCGGCGTAAGATCCTTTCGTCCGGAATGCAGAAGACCAAGTTGGTCAACGATCCAGAAGTGGCTTAGCGCTTCGTGTTGGGATACCCCCTCATCTTCCATTGCCGCACGCAATCCATTGGCAACGCCAATTCCTGCTGAGCCTGCTCCAAGCATAACGATCTGCTGATCCTTCAAACTCTTTCCAGTCACTTTGACGGCACCCAAAGCCGTCCCAAGGGCAACTGCTGCAGTTCCCTGGATGTCGTCATTGAAAGTCAAGAGTTCATCGCGGTAACGCTTAAGAATCGGCAAAGCATGCGGGGTAGCGAAGTCTTCCCATTGCAGACATGTCCCGGGAAGTTCCTGTTTCACCGCCTGAACGAATTGATCGACGAAGTCAAAGTAAGCCTGGCCGGTAATTCGCTCGTTGCGCCAGCCTAAGTAAGCGGGATCATTGAGCCGCTCCTTATTGTTGGTTCCAACATCCAGCACGACTGGCAGCGTCCGCTCCGGGCGAATCCCACCGATGATTGTATACAGGGAAAGTTTGCCGATCGGTATGCCCAGGCCATCTACGCCCTGGTCACCGATACCCAGGATGCGTTCTCCATCCGTGACCACAATTACGTCCACCTCGGGATTGGGACGATTCCGCAAAAGCACCGGAATAGAGTCACGCAGTGGATAGGAGATGACCAGGCCGCGGGGCCTGCGGTAGATATGGCTGAATTTTTGACAGGCCAGAGCGACCACAGGCGTGTAGACTATCGGCGTCATTTCTTCAATGTGGTCGAGAAGAAGCTTGTAGAAGAGGACCTCGTTGGTGTCCTGCAGGGCGCGCAAATAAATATGTCGCTCCAGGTCGTTGTCCTTTTGCTTGTAAGCCTCGTACGCGCGAGTTGCTTGTTCCTCAAGGCTCTCGATATAAGGCGGCAGAAGCCCGTGCAGGCCAAGCTTGCTGCGCTCCTCCTCCGTGAACGCCGTGCCTTTGTTCAGCATGGGGTCATGGAGGAGTTCGATCCCGCGTTTGGCTGTAATCGTCATGATAATTTTCCTTTCCCTTTCTTTTTCGAGTCATGCTTGAAATTGTGTTATTTAGCGGTTGCGACGTATGGCTTGACCATCTTCGCCGGATCGACAATGCGGTCAAACTCCTCCTCCGTCACGAAGTCTAGCTTCAGTGCTGCAGACTTCAGCGTGAGATCGTTGTCCATCGCATAGTGTGCGATCTTCGACGCCTTGTCGTAACCAATCACCGGCGCGAGAGCCGTCACGAGCATAAGGGAGCGATCCACATACTCCTTGATCTTTTTTAGATTCGGTTTCGTCCCCTCGATCAGGAACTTGCGGAAGTTTGTGCACCCGTCGGTCATGATAGTGATAGAGTGGCTGATGTTGAAGATCATCAACGGTTTGTAGACGTTCATCTCAAGGAAACCGCCGGCGCCGCCAAAGCCCACCGCCACGTCGTTCGCCATCACCTGCACGGCGATCATCGTGAGGGCTTCGGCCTGGGTCGGATTAACCTTGCCCGGCATGATCGACGAGCCGGGCTCGTTTTCAGGAATGATCAGCTCTGCAAAGCCGGCCCTCGGACCGCAGGAAATCAGCCGTATGTCGTTGCCGATTTTGTAGAGTGACACGGCCAGCGTGCGCAGCGTGCCCGAGAGCTGTACCAGTGCGTCATGGGCACCCTGTACCGTGAATTTGTTGGGCGCGGATACAAAGGGGAGGCCGGTGAGCCTGGCGATCTCGGCGGCCGCCGTCTCGGCGAAACCGGGCGCCGAGTTAATGCCGGTGCCCACTGCCGTGCCGCCGAGCGCGAGGCAGTATACACCCTTCAGGGTATCCTCAATCCGCTCGAGATTGTCCGCGAGCATTCCCGCATAACCCGACCATTCCTGGCCGAGCGTCAGTGGCGTTGCATCCTGCATATGGGTCCGACCGATTTTGACGATGTCTTTCCACTCCTCGGCCTTCGTCGCGATCGCATCGTGCAGCGCCTGCACCGCAGGGATCAGCTTCTGCTTCACGCCGATGGCTGCCGCGATGTACATGGCGGAGGGGAAAGAGTCGTTGGATGACTGTGCCATATTTACGTGATCGTTGGGGTGGACCGGTGTCTTGCTGCCCAGTGCGGTGCCCGAAAGCTGGCAGCAGCGATTAGATATCACTTCGTTCACGTTCATGTTGAATTGAGTGCCGCTGCCGGACATCCAGACATGCAGCGGGAACATGTCGTGATGCTGACCGTCCAGGATCTCGCCACAGACTTGAACGATCAGCCCATGCGTGCGTTCGTCCAGACGCCCGCCGACATGGTTGGCATTCGCCGCTGCCTTCTTAAGAGTGGCATAGGCAGTGATCATCTCCCGCGGGATCAGATCCTTGCCGATGCTGAAATGTTCGAGCGATCGCTGGGTTTGCGCCCCCCAAAGTTTGTCGGCAGGAACAGCGACTTCACCGAGGCTATCGGTCTCCATGCGAACTTCATCCATAGTGCCTTCTCCCGTTTCTCTTTTGCTTGTAACCATCGCAATCTTCCATCAGCGGTCACGGATGAGCCTCATTGCCCATGGCATTCGCTGCAGTTCATCTCTTTGTAAGAATCACCAATATCGACGACGGGATGGGGATAAGTTTCCTCGGTCAGAACCGCTTGTGTATTCTCCTTCTGCATCTGTTTCTTTATGAGCAGGTGACATAGGTTGCAGTTCTTCGACAAAACGGCTCCATCGTCACTTTTATGTTTGCCGTCATGGCAGCGAAAACACCCCAGGCTGTACATGTGTCCTCTTTGGCTCGGAAAGTTCTTCCAACTCACCTTCACGGCCGGGTCATAGTTGCGATCGTATAGATTCTGCAATTTCACAATAACCTGTTCCAGATCAGCCTTCTTCAAATTGGCAAGATCAGAATGCTTCTTCTTATAGAACTCCATAATGGCATCCTTGATGCCGAATTTGGCGGCCTCCCTTGAAGCGTAGTTTCCCTCAAGTGCCTGGACTGCCGCGCTCTTAATGTCCGGAAGCATGGGGTCTATCAACTTCGAACTCAAAAGGATATTCACTACCATATCGGGAGGGTAAAATTCGTGTCCAACCCTGTTATGGCAGTCGATGCAGTCCATAACGCGCTTCTGCTCTGGCTTTGGTTCTTTGCCGGAGGCTCTGCCATCTTGAGTGCGGTAAATTCTGGTCTTTCCGTCAAAGCCTATCGCACTGACCCACGGAATGACCTCACGCTTGGGATCAGAGGTTGCGTAAGCGATCTGCTTGGCAACTGCATAGTGCCAGTGCATCATGGGGGGTTTATCAGTCGGAACTCTCACGGCGCCTATGTTGAACAACAAACCAATTTCCCATTCGGTGTTTTTAGTATCAGAGAGATAATACTTTCTGCCCTGGAGGTTTTCCCTGAAGGCATACTTGAGCCCATGGCAGGTCTCGCAAATGTCCTTTGCAGGCCTGAGATCCTTGACCGGTACAGGAATAGGTCTCGGGAATGTATTGGACAGGAGGCTGTAGAGCTGGGTGGTTCCCTTGAGCTTCGAGAGGACAAAATACTGGGTGCCTGAACCCACATGACATGTCGAACACTCAACCTCTGTGTGATAGGAAAAGGCATGCGCCCTGTCCTCCGGTCTCATGACGGTGTGGCAGACCCGACCGCAGAAAAAGTCCGATTCGACGAATTCATAGCCTTTGAACATACTGTAGGCATATAGCAAGCTTAAAAAAAGAAAACCGCTGAACCCAAGTATCACGAACCTGCGCTGTCTTTGATCATTGAAGTCAAGCACGAATAAGCGTGGATCCTCTCCCAGGAGTCCGGCTTTCTGTCTTCTCCGTTGCCGAACAATCCCCAGTACGATAAACGCCACCCCAATCAGGATGAACAGTGGCAAGATCATCAGGATGAGGAGGTCCGAATAGGGCCTCGGGTGCTTTGCCAGGAAATCGACGGTAAGGAGAAAGCCGATCAGTCCGAGGTTGAATACGGCAATGACCGAACCGACGAGTGTAAGAGGGTTGTAAAACACTGTCGGAAGAATTCGTTTCATTTTTGTCCTCCTTTGCATTGATTGAAGCTTGATCTACCCTGGACAATCCTGACCTTGGTCGTCCAGGGGGGCACCAGGTTTCCGTCGGCCCTGGCAGGGGTATTGTGGATCGGGCACTTCGTCTTACTGCTGGACGGCTAATCCCCGAATATCATTTCCGCCGTTCCATGCATTCAGGGGTTCCGAGGAAAGCCTCATGATGGCGGCAACAAGGGTGCGATAGAGGATCAAGCGCTCAGTGAGGTCAGGGGTGGCGGCCGTCTCACGGGGCGCATTCGTGCTGGCAGCAACGTAACGCTCAAGAGCATCCATCATAGGTTCAAGATTCGTAATAGCTGGTTGCGAACCATTGTCCACGTGCGTCCCCAGGGACACCAAGGCCGTCGCCATGGCGTTATCGAGATCTACGGCGGCTGTCCGGGCCACATTCGGAAGCGCAACATCGTGCTTCTGGCGAGCAAGCGAGAGCAACAGTATAAAGATGATCTGGGCCTCACCGGTAAGCTTCTG